>JAZRPL010000025.1:0-4138 GCA_045649245.1 Ructibacterium sp. | reverse complement strand
CAGGATCCTTTGGATCAGTTTGTGTCGGGTCGGTACAACAAAGCGATATTCAGGAGGTTATCATAGTGAAAAAAGAGGAACAAAAGAAAAAACAGATACAGGAAATGAAAGGACAGGACACCGCATCCACCGCAAGCGGTCCCTCTGTCTCGGCCGTTGACTCGGGCCGTGGTGAAATGATTGCCTCCGGCAACCACCGGCCTTTAGGGAAAGGCTTAGAAAAGGGAATGGGCAGTTCCGCGTCCGAAATCCAACAGCCTGCAGAGCGGGAGTTGGCAATGCGGGCAGAGCAGGAGTTGGCTATGCTAAAACAGACGGCTTTTAAAAAGCAGATGCAGGCTAAGATGAAGCCGAAGATCGATACAAGTGAGATTCGGAAGGCTTCGGAGATACTTCGTAAGTATAAAGAGGGAAAGGCGCGTCTGGAGCAGAAAATCATTGCCAATGAGGAATTCTGGAAATTGCGGCAATGGAATTATATGAATGATGGTACAGATGATTTTAAACCCGCCACAGCATGGCTTTGGTCCTGTATCCAGAGTAGATATTCTGATGCCATGGACAGTTATCCCACCTGCAATTTTTTGCCGAGACAAGAAGATGATAAAGCCGAGGCACAAAGACTGTCTTCAATTGTGCCAATTATCTTGGAGCAGAATAGATATGAGGATGTATATGCGGATGTGGTGTGGTATACATTAAAGCATGGCGGAAGTATTCAGGGAATTTTTTGGGATGGCTCTAAACACAATGGACTTGGCGATATTGCTGTGAAGAAGATTGACTTTATCAATTTCTTTTGGGAGCCGGGCATTACCGATATTCAAGAGTCTCAGAATGTATTCAATACAGAATTAGTGTCAAACAGCATTCTGGAGCAGAGGTATCCTCAATGTGTTGGGAAGTTGGGGAGTAAGAACATTACTCTTGCCAAATATCTGTATGACGATAGGGTAGATACCGCTGATAAGTCGGTGGTGGTGGATTGGTATTATCATATCTATGTAAACGGAAAGAAAACGCTGCAGTATGTCAAGTTTGTCAATGATGTGGTGCTGTATGCCACAGAAAATGAAATAAGCGGTCAGGAGAAGGTCACGGTAGATCCGCAGACGGGGATTCCTCTTACGGTGCCGCTTTCTGAACCACTTGCAAAGAGAGGGTTATATGATCATGCCTTATATCCCTTTGTAACCATGGCCTTATATCCCATTGAGGGATCTATTTGCGGGTATGGGTTAACGGACATCGGCAGAGATACGCAGATACAGATCGATCAACTGAACAAGGCTATTACTGATAACTCTATAGAGGGTGCGTTGCCACGGTTCTTTATCCGGGATGATGGTTCCATTAACATTCGGGAATATAATGACAAATCCAAGAAGTTTGTCCGAGTGGAAGGGAGCCTTGGCGAGGAGAACATCAGACCCATTGATAGCAAACCTTTAGACACCATATATGTCAATTTTCTAAACCAAAAGATTGAGGAACTGAAATATGTGACCAGCAATCAAGATTCTAATAACGGTGTGGCTCCTTCCGGAATTACCGCTGCTTCTGCCATTGCGGCTTTACAGGAAACCGCAGGGAAAAATGCCAGAAGTACCAACAAGGCCTTTCACAGAGCGTATCGGGAGGTGTGCTATCAGATTCTAGAACTGATTCGACAGTTTTATGATGTGCCGAGAACCTTCCGTATCAATCCAGATGGAATGAAGGATACGTTTATTGAGTATGACAACAGTAGTCTTGTTCCGCAAGGGCAGATGACGATGGGTATTGATATAGGCCTACGGGTACCGGAATTTGATATTGATGTAACATCGGAAAAGGCAAGTCCTTATAAGAAGATGGAGATCAATGAGATGGCACTCTCCTTCTATAATGCAGGATTCTTTAACCCCAATATGACAGACCAGGCTCTTGCGTGCCTTTCTATGATGGATTTTACCAAGAAAGAGGAGATTATGCAGAAGATACGGGAGAATGGCACGATGGCAGAGATGCTTGTTTTATATCAACGGTTGGCATTGCAACTTGCCAATCAAATTAGTCCTGAAATGGGAGAGCAGGTAGCAAATCAGATTTTATCCCAGGGCGACCAGATGAATTCTGGGGTTATTGGAATGACGGCAGATTTCGGCAAAGCCGGAGAAGAGCATCCGGTGGTGGCAAGGGCGAGAAACGAGGCGCGAACATCGACGCAGGCAGATTAAGGAGAAGGATATGATTAGGATTACTTTTTGTCCGCAGAAGTATGAACTTGCCATAACCGGACATGCATTACAAAATGAAAAGGGAAAGGATATCGTCTGCGCTGCGGTATCTACCCTTTTTTATACCTTGGGGCAAGCCCTTCTGGATTCGGAAGAAATGCTAAAAGAGAAACCGGTCTTTTTGGATGAGGAAGGACAGGGGTATCTTTCTTGCAAACCCAAAAAGAAATATGAGGAGAAAATTGGTCTGATTTATCGGACGATCCTGCAAGGACTTGGTATGATTGAAGAAAATTATAAAAAATATCTTGAAATGGTCATTGTGGGGTAGAAATGTAAATTCTCTTTCCGCTATACTATAAATATGAGGTTCGCATCCTCGCCGAAAAGCAGGCGGACAGGGGATCGTCAATTTATCCCCGAAGGCCTCATGGCAAAAATGCAGAAAGGAGCATTTTAGATATGCTGAGAAAACAACGGTTTGACCTACAGTTGTTCGCAGAGGGCGGAGAAGGCGGAGATGGTGGATCTGCTAATCTTGCCGGAGATGCTGGGGTCAGCAATTCAGGAGAAGACAACATTCCTGCCTCCATCCCTGAGAAGGCAAAAAAATATTATCAGAAGGCCATAGCGAAAGCGGACGCAGTGAAAACTAAGGCTTCTGATAAGGCTCAGACTGCCAGTGAGCCCAGTACAACAGAAAAGATTCCGTATAGCGACCTGATACGGTCAGAACAATACAAGGAAGACCACAAAGCCTATATGGACAAGACCATTGGCGACAGACTTAAGAAGTACAAAGGTATCGAGGAAGATCTCGGAAAGCACAAAGCGCTTCTTGATATTGTGGGCAACAAATACGGTGTCAATCCTGATGATGAGAATTTCTTGGAGGTTCTTACCGAAAAGATCGAGGCTGATGATTCTTATTACGAGAACTATGCGATGGAACATGATATTTCCACTGATGAAGCACGCAGAATCGTTACCATGGAACGAAAAGTGGCAAAGATTGAGGCGGAAAAAGAGGCTCAAAGTAAACAAGAGCAAATGCGGCAGCAGATTATGCTACTCCGCCAGAATGCCGAAAAAACTAAGGCGCGGTTCCCTGGCTTCGACCTTGATGCCGAGATGCAAGACGAGAAGTTTCGCAGGCTTTGTGCGGTAAATAACGGAGATACCACGGCGGCATATATGGCTTGCCATTGGGAGGATGTGATCCCAAATGCGGTGCAGATGGCGTCGAAACAAATCCAATCACAGACAGCGCAATCTGTGGCTTCCAACAAGGCAAGACCTATCGAAAATGGGATAGCTTCCTTCGCTCCTTCTGTTGTACAGCATGATTTCAGTAAAATGAATTTGCAACAACTGCGACAATACGCAGAAGAACAAAGAAGAAAATCGACAGGGAGATAAATATACATACCTCCCTGCGTAACATCAAGGAGGAAAATGAAATGGAAAAAATTTTTTTGAACTTACAACTTTTTAGTGCGGATGTGAATCCTATCAATGTAACTACCCAGTCCAGTATGTCTCCTACCATGAAGACATTCTACGACACCACGCTTTTGGAAAATGCAAGAGAGAATATGCTCTTTACCCAGTTCGGCCAGAAACAGCCGATGAAGGGAAAGAAGGTTGAGTGGAGAAAATTTGAGACGTTTGCTAAGGCTCTGACTCCGCTTACTGAAGGGGTTATCCCTACCGGACAGACTTTGAAAATGTCCAATATTGAAGGCGAAATTACGCAACACGGTGATTTTACGGCAGTGTCTGACAGACTCGAACTTGAGTCTTATGATGACGTGATTTTTGGTGCAACCGAAGAAATGGGTGCAGCAGAGGGTGAAACTTATGATACCCTGACCCGAAACGTTCTTGTTGCCGGTAATTCGGTTATGTATGCAACCAAT
>JAZRPL010000024.1:0-14612 GCA_045649245.1 Ructibacterium sp. | reverse complement strand
TGAGTATATGGACATGATCAAGGGCGGTATTGTTGACCCGACGAAGGTAACACGTTCTGCCTTGGAGAACGCAGCAAGTATTGCTTCTATGATTTTGACCACCGAGAGTGTGGTTGCGGAGAAGCCGGATCCGGCTGCAGAAGCTGCTGCAAATGCCGCAATGGCTGGCGCTGGCGGTATGTACTAAAAAATAAGAGGATAAAATGCCCTGTCTAATAAAGGCGGGGCATCTTTTCTTTGGTGAAATCGTTGACTTTTTTTCTGAAATTTGTTATAACAATAACGGAAATAACGGAAATAATGAAAGAGAAATGAGGGAAGTTTATGAAGATAAAAAAGGCACTTTGCTTCTGTATGGCAAGTATCCTCTGTCTGGCGGCTCTTTCTGGTTGCGGAGCAAAAGGAGCAAATGATGCGGGGGATATGACCGCAGTAACCGGTGGTCCGGACAGCCAGATGGAAATCATCAGGGTGGGTAGCCAGGCGGTTACCGTAGGAGAGTTTCGGTATTATATTTATGAAACTGCCATGAGTGAAGCATATCGTCTAAATCCGGACACGAATGGAGAGTTGCGTGGTTTTGACTGGGATCAAAAGACCGAAAGCGGAGAAACCCTTTCTGAGAAAATCCTTGCCAAGGTTGTCGATACGGTGGTTCTTGACAATCTTATGCTACAAAAAGCGGCAGAAAAAGGTGTAGGATTATCCGAGGAAGAGAAAAAAAGCATCGAGCAATCCATAGACAGTTATGTTTTGCAAAGCGGCGAAAGTACATTTCTTTTAAGCGCTAATTCCATTGCCGTAAATACAATAGATGAATATAAAAAACTTGCATGTCGGATGCAGGCCGTCCAGATGGCGGAGGATGCCATTATAGCCAATTTTTCTGATTACACTGTCGGCGACGAACTACTAAAAAACTATAAAAGTGATCACCGGGTAACGGCACAACATATTTTAATTCAGTCTAACAGTGAGAAAGTTGCTGATCCGGAAGAAACTATGCAAGAGGTGTTGCGGCGTGCCAAGTCCGGCATGGATTTTACCAAGTTAATGGAAGAATTCAATGAAGATCCAGGAGAAACCGCAGCGGGTTATACCTTTGGGCCCGGGGAAATGGTTAAAGAGTTTGAGGATGCCTCGTTTGCTTTGGAACTTAATCAAATCAGTGATGTCGTAAAAACCGAGTATGGATATCATATTATTAAGCGTGTGACCGGGTTGGCGGAACTGCAAAATTATTGGATGCAAAACGAAACGTATACGGTTAATCGGGATTTGCTCCGTGAATTTTCGGTGAAAGATATTATGGAAACAGCCATGAACGCCCAAAATAAACTGCAAGAACTTAGCAAATCCCAGACTGCCAATGCGGGAGAAAATAAGTAGACAAAAGGAGAATGAACATGGAACATAACAAGGTAGAAGTAACAATGGAAAACGGCGGAAATTTTGTGATTGAATTAATGCCGGAATATGCGCCGAAAACGGTAGAGAATTTTGAAAAATTAGTGAAGAATGGATTTTATAATGGGCTGACCTTCCATCGTGTTATTGATGGATTTATGGCGCAAGGCGGCGATCCCGAGGGAACCGGTATGGGTGGAAGTGATGAAAATATTCCCGGTGAATTTGCAGCCAACGGTTTTGCGGAGAATACCTTATCGCATCAGCGGGGTGTAATTTCCATGGCGAGATCCGCCAACCCCAATTCCGCCAGCAGCCAATTCTTTATTTGCTATGATGATGCAGGATTCCTGGATGGTCAGTATGCCGCCTTTGGTAAGGTGACAGAAGGTATGGAAGTCGTGGATGCATTTTTGGAAGTTAGGCGAATTGGTCCGGAGGGCGGTACTCCAACCGAAGATATTCGAATCAAAGAGATGAAAATGCTTTAAAATCTAAAATCCGGAGGCCGACATAGGGCCTCCGGATTTTGTTTGAAACAGGAACCGGTACTTGACAATTGTTGGTAGATAAGGTAAAATGTAAAAAATAGTATTCGTCTGTAGAAAGACAATTTGGGGAGGGCTTTTTTTGGATACAAATTCTATTCAAATTTTGATTGCCATGATCTGCTATATGGCTTTGGTTGTCGGTATTGGTTTGTATTTTTCAAAACGTGCAAATCAAAGTTCTGAAAACTACTTTATCGGTGGTCGGACCTTGGGGCCGTGGATTGCTGCTTTGAGTGCTGAGGCATCCGATATGAGCGGTTGGTTGCTGATGGGTCTTCCCGGCGTTGCCTATTGGTGTGGTTTGGCAGATGCGGCATGGACTGCGATCGGTTTGGCCCTTGGTACATATCTTAACTGGTTATTGGTTTCAAGGCGGTTGCGTCGGTATTCGTATGTAGCGGATAACGCCATTACTTTGCCGGACTTTTTCAGTAAGCGATTCAAGGAGAAGAAAAGGATTCTTATGCTGATTTCTTCGCTTTTTATCCTTGTGTTTTTCTCGGTTTATGCCGGTAGTTGCTTTGTTACTTGTGGTAAGTTGTTTAGCACCCTGTTCCATGCGGATTATCAACTTATGATGATTTTAGGTGCAGTCTTTGTGTTATTCTATACGTTTTTAGGTGGATTTTTGGCAGAGAGCGCCTCTGACTTTATGCAGGCTATAGTCATGATCTGTGCTCTGGTTGTTGTCCTAATTTTAGGAACGCTTTGTGCGGGCGGTCTTGGAGCAGTCTTGGATAATGCCAAAAGTATACCGGGTTTTTGGACCTTCTTCGGTCTTGCTTCTCCGGAAATTGGTGCAGATGGATTACAAGCGGTTTCGGAAGCCGGAAAACCGTTATTTGCTGAGGCCGGGCAATATGGTTGGCTTACGATTTTATCCACTTTGTCATGGGGATTAGGTTATTTTGGTATGCCGCAGGTTTTACTCCGCTTTATTGCAATCCGCCGTCCTGAAGAACTTGGTAAATCGCGGCGCATTGCTACTGTTTGGTGTGTTATTTCCTTATTTGCTGCAGTCATGATTGGTATTATTGGCCGTGCGATGTTACCGACAGCACATCTTACTGCTTCTGATTCTGAAAATATTTTCACATCAATGGCATCTCTTTTGATGCATCCTTTGTTTGCAGGTGTTATTATGGCAGGAATCCTTGCGGCTACGATCAGTTCTTCGGATTCTTATTTGTTGATTGCTGCATCTGCTGTTTCTAAGAATATTTTTCAGGGTATTGTCCATAAAGAAGCCACTGATAAGCAGGTTATGTTGGTAAGTAGAATTACCTTAATACTTATTGCCTTGATTGGTGTGTTTATTGCTTTGGATGAGAATAGTGTTATCTTTACCATTGTTAGTTTTGCTTGGGCCGGATTTGGTGCAACCTTTGGACCGATTATGCTGTTTTCTCTCTTTTGGAAGCGTACAACGCAGGCAGGTGCAGTGGCCGGTATGGTCGCTGGCGGAGGAATGGTGTTTGTTTGGAAACTCTTGCTCAAGCCGCTGGGTGGTTTGTTCGGTATTTATGAATTGCTCCCTGCGTTCTTGCTGTCCTGTGCAGTGATTGTTATAGTATCTTTGTTGACACCGGCACCATCTGCTGAAATTCAGGCTGAATTTGAGGCCGCAAAGGCAGACTAATTCTCTAAAATAAAAAAAGCATCTTCCTAGGCGATTTGCGTAGGAAGATGCTTTTTTATGTATAAGGAAAACCACGCCGTTACGGCGTGGTTTTAAAAGTTATTGATAACAGAAAAACATATGTAAATTCGGTTATCTGGCGCACCTTGTTTATTTCATATATTTTTGTACAATGGCTGCCATTTGGTCCATTTTTGATTCCATATCGGCGACCAATTTAAACTGGGTGCGGGCACGATCGAGATTCTGGGTCGGATAGTGAATCCGGAAATAATGATCTCCGTCCAGATAATCACCCAGGAAGCGTATACCGCATTCCAGAGTCATTAATTTAGCAGAGAAAGGAAGAAGTTCTGCTTCTTTGGGTGTAATACTTTCTCGTAATTCCTCTAAATATCCCTTGACATATTGTTCGAAAAGATTCAAGTCCATCCAGACCTTATTTAAATCCTTTTCGTCTTCTGCAGCAGTGCTGGCGCCAAAACGAATAGAATCACCAAAGTCAAAGAGCATAGAACCAGGCATTACAGTATCTAGATCAATAACACAGGCAGCCTCGCCCGAATCTTTGTCAATCAGGATGTTATTGAGTTTGGTATCGTTATGGGTTACGCGAAGCGGTACAGAACCATTCTGGATTGCGTCCATAATAATACCGGCATCTTTCTCCCGATCCAGTGCAAATTGGATCTCGCTTTCCACATCAGCACAACGTTGCATAGCGTCTGCAGCAACAAAATTTTTAAAATCTTGGAATCGGGAAACTGTGTTATGAAAATTGGGGATAGTCTCCTTTAGTTTGTCTGCCGGAAATTCCTGAAGCATATTCTGGAATTTTCCAAAGGCTTTGGCAACGCGGTAAAACAACTCTGGTGTATCAACCTGCTGATAACTGATGGCATTATCAATAAAGAGATACATCCGGAACAGATCCCCTTGCTCAGTCATCAAATAATGTTTTTTGTCCTTGGTAGGAACAAGGCTAAGGGTTTCCCGTTTGGGATTGCCGCCGGCAGCAGCAATTTGTTGGTACAGATAATCTGTGACCAGGAAAATATTGTCAAGGACATCTTCCGGTTTAGTAAAAACATCGCCGTTTACCCGTTGTAAAATGTATTTTGCACAGGTTGTCTCTACCAGATAGGTGTCGTTGATATGACCCTCGCCATAAGGGGCTGCGCTGATAAAATCTCCATCCAATTCAAATCGATTGCAGATTTCTTGGCTATTATAACCCTTCATAATATCCCTCCTGTATCATTTGGTTCATAGCCGAGCGGACTGATGCCAAATCTTCGCGATAGGTCATGCCATACCATTTGTCCTTGCAAGAAAATACTTTAACCTTGGCTTTTCCTTCCTGAATTAATCGTCCCACGACGGAGGGGATGAAGAACTCTTCTTTTAGAGGGTCAGATAGATTGTTTTTAAAATCCTCAAACTGTTCTTCTAATACGTCGAAAATTTCAGGAGTAAACCCCCAAAAATTCATAGAAACCTGTGTATCCTCGGGCAAGGAAACCCAGTTTTCTCCGTCCTCGGTATATTGGAAACCTTGGATTTTGGTTCGCTCTGTAACATTTTTTAGATATCCGTTTTCAATCTCGCAAACACCACGAGCAACTGTGCCGTTTTCGGTCAGGGTATTTTTCAGATCAAATGCAACCATGGAAAAATCTAATCCTTTGGCCTGTTGCAAATGATTGTGAATTTCTTGATAAGCGTGTCGGCCATAGTAATCATCGGCATTAATAACAGCAAAGGGTGTGTCGATTTTATCTCGACAGCAAAGAATGGCATGGCCGGTTCCCCATGGTTTGGTACGACCTTGCGGAAGAGAAGCGGTTTCCTGAAATACGTAATCCACCTCAACGTTTTTGATGCGGCTTCCTACCACATCTTTAAAATCCTGATACATTTCTTCTTTGATAATAAAAACAATTTTATCAAAACCTGCTGCTATTGCGTCATATACTGAGAAGTCCAGAAGAACCGCGCCGTTATCGGAAACGGGTTCCATTTGTTTCAAGCCGCCAAAACGGCTTCCCATACCGGCCGCCAGTGCGACCAACGTTGTTTTTTCCATCTGTGAAACCTCCTTGTTTATTTTTGGTATCCTTGTGGGTTCGTTTGCTGCCAACGCCATGTATCTTCACACATTTCGTCTAATGTATGTACTGCGGTAAAACCAAGTTCTTCTTTTGCCTTTGTCGGATCTGCATAACAAGCAGCGATATCACCCGGGCGACGTGCGCATATCTGATAAGGAATTTGTTTTCCGCATGCTTTTTCAAAAGCATGAACCATGTCTAAAACGCTGTATCCTTGACCGGTTCCAAGATTGTAAACGACTACACCGACATGAGAACGGAGTTTCTCGAGAGCCTTGAGGTGACCGGCAGCCAAATCCTCGACATGAATATAATCGCGAACCCCGGTTCCATCCGCTGTTTCGTAATCGTTGCCAAAGACCGAAAGTTTCTCTAACTTCCCAATGGCGACTTGGGAAATAAAGGGCATCAAATTATTGGGGATACCTTTGGGGTCCTCTCCAATCATGCCACTTTTGTGTGCACCTACCGGATTGAAATAACGGAGGAGTGCAATATCCCATTCAGAATCAGAAACATACAAATCTTGCAGAATCTGTTCAATCATGAATTTGGTTTGACCATACGGATTGGTGCACGAGAGGGGAAAATCTTCCCTGATTGGAACCGATTTCGGTTTTCCGTATACAGTTGCAGAGGAACTAAACACCAATTTTTTGCAACCGTGCTTGCTCATAACCTTACAAAGGTTTAATGTGCTTAATAAATTGTTATGATAATAGGTAAGAGGCATGGAAACCGATTCTCCGACAGCCTTCAAACCCGCAAAGTGAATTACTGCATCAATTTTCTGTTCAGAAAAAATTTGTTCCACCGATGCCTCATCGCATAAATCCATTTCATAAAAAACAGGTGTTTTTCCCGAGAGAATACCGATTCGCTTAATGGCCTCCGGAGAACTATTGGACAAATTATCCACGATAACAATTTCGTACCCTGCGTTTAGCAGTTGAACACTGGTATGGCTTCCAATGTATCCGGCACCGCCGGTTACTAAAATTTTCATGCTAAAATAACCTCCTAATGTTTCGATAGTTTCAATATAACATGATTTTCAAAAAATTACTTTATCTATTAAGACAAAAATGTTGCACATTTGGCCAGAAAATGTTTTAGCAAGATATATGGCATTGCGAGGGAACCAATCATGCGCTTGATGGCTTGGAGGTATCTAAGTATGGCGGGGCATAAAAGTCGAGTTTCTAGTTATAACCAAGAGAAAGTTTTTATCCGGCTTAAACTATATTTTAACCCTGAAACCACTGATCCGGCAGAAAAAGAGGTTGACAAAGTTTTTTTGCTATGTTAAAATATCTAAAAATATGACAAAAGTGATGAACGGAAGCAAGTAAGTTATGAATGGAGCTTAGAGAGATGGCGGTTGGTGCAAGCCGGAATCCTGCAATAATCTGAATACAGTCCGGGAACTGCAAAGGAGAAATAAGAGTAACCTTTGACGGGAACGCCCGTTATAGCGTATGAGTAGCAAGGATAATGTCATCCGCCTACTCGATGAGGCAGACTTCCGTGAGGGGTCTGTAAAATGAGGTGGTAACACGGATTTTCTCCGTCCTCTGATTATTTTAGAGGACGGTTTTTTTATTGCCGTTCTTACTTAGAACTTTGCCAAAAGAAAGGATGGTAACAATGGCGTTAAAAATTATTATGTTGGTAGTATTCTTTGGGATCATGCTGGGTGTTGGCTTTTATTGCAGAAAACATGCCACTGACGTTTCCGGCTTCGTGCTTGGCGGAAGAAATGTTGGGCCATGGTTGACCGCTTTTGCTTATGGAACCTCGTATTTTTCAGCGGTAATTTTCGTAGGTTATGCCGGTCAGTTTGGTTGGAAATTCGGCATTGCCTCCACTTGGATTGGTTTGGGCAATGCGTTTATCGGTTCTTTGCTAGCGTGGGTGTTGCTTGGAAGAAGAACGCGACTTATGACCCAGCATCTTAAAACGGCAACTATGCCGGAATTCTTTGGCAAGCGTTATGAGAGCAATTCCCTAAAAATTGTCGCATCTTTGATCGTTTTCGTTTTCTTAATTCCTTACACAGCGTCGCTTTATAATGGACTTTCCCGCTTGTTTGAAATGGCTTTCCCCGGGGTTTCCTATGACGTTTGTGTTGTGGTAATGGCGATTTTAACCGGTATTTATGTAATTGCAGGCGGTTACATGGCCACTGCCATTAATGACTTTATTCAGGGATTGATTATGATAGGTGGTATTATCATCGTAATTGCAGCAGTTTTATCCGGCCACGGCGGTTTTGGAGCAGCCCTTGAAAAATTAGCAAACGTAGAGCACGCTGTACCTGGAGTTTATAATTCTTTCTTCGGCCCTGACCCTCTTGGACTTTTCTGTGTTGTAATTTTAACATCTTTGGGAACATGGGGATTGCCGCAGATGGTGCAAAAATTCTACGCTATTAAAAGCGAAAAGAATATCGCGAAAGGCACGATTATTTCTACAATATTTGCCATTATCGTTGCCGGTGGTTGCTATTTTCTCGGTGGTTTTGCCAGAATTTCCGGTATTGCCGTCGAAGGGGATGTGCCTGTTGATGGGTTTGATGCCATTATCCCTAAAATACTTGAAAACTTGCCGGATGCCCTGATTGGCATTGTCATTGTGTTGGTTTTGTCCGCATCTATGTCAACCTTATCTTCGTTGGTGTTGACTTCCAGTTCGACCTTGACGCTGGATTTGATTCAAGGACATATTGTAAAATCAATGAAGGAAAAAACGCAAGTATTCATTATGCGAATTTTGTTGGTTGTGTTCATTGTCATTTCTGCTTTCATTGCCATTAATAAAGATAAGCTGGGTTATATTGCTGATATGATGGGGATTTCTTGGGGTGCTCTGGCCGGAGCCTTTTTAGCGCCTTTCCTATATGGGCTATATAACAAACGGATCTCCAAAGCATCCGTATGGGTGTGCTTTGCCTTTGGTGCGGGAATTATGATCCTGAATATGCTGGCCAGAAATAGTTTCCCTGCAGTTTTGCAATCGCCTATTAACTGCGGTGCTTTTGCCATGATTGCCGGATTGATTCTTGTCCCTGTTATCAGTTTGGTTACGCCGAAACAAAAAACGGAAACCGTAGATGAAATGTTTGCCTGCTATAACAGTAAGGTGCTGGTTTCTGCCAAAGATGCTCTGGGCGAAGAATAATAAATAAGAATTTTACCTTTAAAGGGGAAGAGTTGATATTATGCCGATTACATATTTTCTTGAAAGAAATGCACAATTATATCCCGATGAAGTCAGCCTTGTTGAGGTGAATCCAAGCAATCAGCCGGCGGAGATTTCTTGGCGGGAATACAACTTGATTGAGGGTTCCGGCAGTGCTGATTATAGACAGGAACTGACGTGGAAGGAGTTTAATATTGCGGCCAATCGCTTTGCCAACCTTTTGTTAAGCCGTGGCGTTAAAAAGGGGGACAAGGTGGCCATTCTTATGATGAATTGCATTAATTGGCTTCCCATTTATTTTGGGATTTTAAAATCCGGTGCGATTGCTGTTCCCATGAACTTTCGATTTTCTGCGGAGGAAATTGAGTATTGTGCAGACCTTGCCGATATTTCTGTTCTTGTTTTTGGACCTGAGTTTGTAGAACGGTTAGAGGGTGTTTTGCCTAATCTTAAGATTAAGCATTATTTCTATGTGGGAGATGATACGCCGGCCTTTGCGGATCATTACGAAACCATGATTGGATATTGCTCATCCGCAACACCTTCTGTGGATATTTGCGATGAAGATGATGGAGCCATTTACTTTTCCTCAGGAACAACCGGTTTCCCGAAAGCGATTTTACATCGGCACAGAGCCCTTGTTGCTTCCTGCGAGGTAGAACAGAAGCATCATTCTCAGTGCCATGAGGACGTGTTTTTGTGCATTCCGCCCCTTTATCATACAGGAGCCAAAATGCATTGGTTTGGGTCTTTAATTTCCGGTTCCAAGGCGGTTATTTTGCGGGGGATTAAGCCGGAATGGATTTTACAGACGGTGTCCATGGAAAAGGCTACCATTGTGTGGCTATTAGTACCTTGGGCGCAAGATATTTTAGATGCTATTGAGCGGGGGGATATTCATCTTTCTGATTATGAACTTTCGCAGTGGCGGTTGATGCATATCGGCGCACAGCCTGTTCCTCCGTCTTTGATTAAGCGCTGGAAAGAGGTCTTTCCGGATCATGAGTATGATACCAATTACGGTCTTAGCGAATCTATCGGTCCCGGTGCAGTACATCTGGGGGTTGAGAATATTCATAAAGTTGGCGCCATTGGTATTCCCGGCTATCGGTGGGAAATCAAGATTGTCAATAGCGAGGGGAACGAGGCAAAACCCGGCGAGGTTGGCGAGTTGTGTTTAAAGGGCGACGGCATTATGAAATGTTATTATAAGAATCCAGTGGCAACCCGTGAGGTCTTAACGCCGGACGGTTGGCTCTACACCGGGGATATGGCAAGGCAGGATGAAGATGGATTTATTTATCTTGTGGATCGCAAGAAGGATGTTATTATTGTCGGCGGCGAAAATATCTATCCGGTCCAGATTGAAGATTTTATTCGCGCCAATCATAAGGTTAGCGATGTAGGGGTCATTGGTTTACCCGATGAACGATTGGGCGAAATTACAGCAGCGGTGATTCAACTCAAGGAAAACGCAACCGCTACGGTAGAAGAGATGGAAGAATACTGTAAGGCTCTACCGCGTTATAAGCGTCCCAAACAAATCATTTTTGCTGAGATTCCCAGAAACGCAACAGGTAAAATTCAGAAAAATGCCCTTCGTGAGCGTTATGGTGCAGCAAGGCTAGTAGAGGCAGCCACAACAAAATAAAATATGAATTTTACAATGACAATTTTCAAAAGAAGATTGTCATTGTTTTTTTTATGTGTTATAATAAATCCTGTCATATTTAAGAAAAAAATGTCAATATCTGAAGAAAAGGCAAGAATTTGCCCATAAAAAGGTTAGAAGGTGAGTTTTTGAATAAAATTTTTAAGGGAATACTTGATTTTTTAAAAAAATACTATTTTCTTATATTTGGTGTGGTTACACTTATCTTACCGGATCTAGTGCTTCGGAGTCTTTTGCAGCCTGGGACATTTACGGAAAGATATGTGGAAGTTGCAGAAATGGCATTTACTTTAACTTGGATTTTTATCATTATATTTCTTTGTGTCTTTCTTTTGCCTAGAAGAATAGGGAAAGTGCTTTTTGCAATTATTTCCGGCTTTTTTATTATTTTTTCTTTCAGCCAATATATATATTATAAAATATTCGATCAGTTTTTCTGGCTGAAAAGTGTAACACTTGCAGGAGAGGGAGCGGCTTATTTTATTTATGCAATAAAACTCATTGATGCCAAACTTATTCTGTATACTCTTTTTACCATAACTTCCCTAGTTGTTGTTATGGTAAAATGGAAATCCTTCTCTTCCAGAAAATTTTTCCCAATCCTTCTTGTTCCGGTGGCGGTTCTCGTGCTTACGCATATGTGTATGCAACCGGAATTTCACAAGGAATCTACCGATGGGTGGGATACATGGCGGAAGCCGAGTTTGGTGTACCAAAAGTTCAATGATATTAATAAAAGTTTTGAAATCGCAGGTCTTTATCAGTTTACCTATCTTGATATTTATACAACAGTATTTCCTAATGAAAATTACGATGATGAAGGATTTGCAAAAGTAAATGAATACTTTGCGTTAAAAGGGGAACCTACTATCAACAAATATACAGGGCTTTTTGAAGGAAAAAATGTGATTGCTGTTATGATGGAGAGTATAGACACATGGATGATTGATAAAAAAAATACGCCCACATTATATAAGATGATGAAAGACGGTATTCACTTTACCAACTATAATGCCCCGTTTTTTGGTGCAGGTTTTACTTTTGGCTCAGAATTTGCATTTAATACCGGATTTTTTACACCGGTCTCTGCAGTAAGTGCTTCCAATTTCAGTAACAATAGTTTTCCTTATGCGCTGGCACGTCTTTTTAAAGAGAAAGGGTATGCAGTGAATTCGTTTCACTTTAACAATTCTGAATTTTATAATAGAGGCATTATGCATAAAAGTTTTGGATATGAAAAATATAATTGCTTTGCCAGTTTTGGGCTAGAAGGCACAGAGGCCGAACTTGATAGCAATATTTTAAGAAATGATGAGATTTACAATAAGATGACGGCGAAGTCTCCATTTTTTAATTTTATCATAACCTATTCTGCCCATTTGCCTTATGCGGGAGAGGATGCCAAACTTCTTCTTGCGAAGGAATACCGCCCTGACCTTATCAATGAAGAAATAAATCCTGAAAAAAATAATATAGAAATCCTCGCCGCTGACACGGATGAGTTTTTCAGACAGTTACTGGAAAGACTTGAGGCGGACGGACTGCTAGAAGATACCGTGATAGTGGCATATACTGACCACTTTGCCTATGGCGTCTCTGACGTTGAACTTCTTAATGAATGGAAGGGAGATGAACTTTCTTACAAAGTTCCCGCCTTTATTTATGCAAAAGGAATCACCTCCATGAAGGTTTCAAAACCCATGATGACAATCGATTGGGCACCTACGTTGGTAAACCTTTTTGGACTTAACAGAGCGGGAAGATATATAGGAAATGATATTTTAGATCCGGACCATGCAGGGTTTGTATATTTTGAAACCTGGGAGTGGCTGGATGATAAAATGTATTATACCAATTCGGAGGAAGTTCCCAGCGAGGACATCGTTTATATTCAAAAACAGAATCAGCGCGTGAAGGAAAGTATAGAAATAAACGATATTGTTGTGCTTGGAGATTATTATAAAAACGATAAAAGCGCATAAAAACAAAGTCTTGCTGTGGTGCAAAAATCCCTGCCTTGCATCAAGCAAAGCAGGGATTTTCGAGAACCCAAGCATCTATTTTTTGTAAGAAATTTTACCAGTGTTATCAATCATCACAATTTGCAGCACATTTTATCAAACAAGCGGTAGATGTTAATGTTAATGTGAAGAAGAAAAGCAATGCACCGGTAATGATTGCGCCGATGATGCTTGTTGCTGCAAACTCAATTGCAAGCAAGATTACCGACGTTAAAACTGATCCTAATATGCCGGTAAGCAGGGCATTGAGTGCCGGACAGCCACATTCCTCAAAGGAGGCCCTTCGGAAAGAATCGGCTTTTAGAAATGCGATTCCAAGATACACGACGGCAATTCCAAATACAACCCATAAGAATGCAGGCGTTACCGTGATGACGGATGTTATTCCTAAAAGAACCGTTACGAACCCGATAATGATACTTGCGATCACGGCCAAAAGGGTGCAACTGCTTTTGCAATTACAGGACTTAAACATTTATGATTCACCTCCCCTATAATATATGAAGATAAAATTTTTTTGTGTCTTGCACGAAGCCGAAATGCAACCTCAATGCAAAATATTTTTTGGGAAATTATTTTATCCCGGTCTTGACACGAGTAAGAAATTTGTCGAATGGTGAAGAACTATGTTGAAAGGTGTGAAAATATGAAGAAAAATTTTAAGTTTGGAGTTTTAATTTTTATTTTTGCTTTTTTGTTTAGAACAAGTGCTTTAGCCAGTTCCAGTACATATGCTATTTCTGAATTAGGGTTAGACATAACAATTCCCTCTGGCTATAAAGTTATAACGAAAGATACTCCAGCAAATGCTTCTGTATTTAGTGATTTAGGAAGAACAAAATCTGAAGTAATTGAACAGTTTGAAGCAAGTAATATTTATTTGAATGCTATTTCTAATGCTTCTAACGAAGAAATTGTTATAACTATGACTAACAACGGATTGAGTGATTTTAATCTTGTCAGTGATTTTACACTAGATACATTAGCGTCTGCATTAGTTAAGCAATATACAGATTATGGAATTACGGTATCTGAATATGAGGTATATCAACATAGTCAAGCCAAATTCATTAAAGTATATTTTTCTGATACTGCAAACTCGGTATATGGCCTACAATACTATACTACATATGATAATAAAGCGATGAATTTCACACTTCGTTCGTATAAAGGCTCTATAACATCAACGCAGGAAAACACTATCAAGAGTGTCGTTGACAGCATTAAATTTGAGGCTGAACCATTAAAGGCTGAACCAGGCGAAGGTACAAATGCATTTATATACACGGATGTTGATACTGGACTTACCTTTACTGTGCCAGCAAATTGGAAACAGGAAGAAATGTCAAAAGAACGAAATTTTATTGATGCAAAGTTTGTTTCAACAAAAGAAGATGGAAATGTAATCATTTACGGCAGTTCAGATATGTGGGAGGGAATACCCGCTTCTGAAAGAGTGGGTTATAGTAGGGCAGATTTAAACAATTCTGCTTTTACAAAATCAGATATTGCTGAAATGTATAATACAACCGCAGATAAAATTTCTTTGGTGGAATATAACGGAATTGAATATTACTTTGGCGAAATGACAGGCTCTTCAGAGGTTTATGGTTTGGATTTGACTATGACAATGACACAGGCCGTTCACATAGATAATGGCTGGATGTATATGTTTCAATTTGCTGGCACAAGCAATAGAGAATATTTTGCAGATTTTGAGAAGTTAATGAACAGCGTGCAGTTTTCATCAGCATCCAATGTTGCTGGTGTTGGTTCTTTGGGGTTGTCTTCTGACGATGTTGACAACAGTTCTAATTCTGTGGTTGCATTGATTGTTGGATTACTAGTTGTTGGTGTAATTGTCGCTGTTGTATTGTATAATAAAAACAATTCCAAAACTACAACTGCAGAAAGTAATGTTTTTGATAATATGAATGACTTGGAAAAGGCGGATGATGTATCACATTCAGTTATATGTGTGAAATGCGGACAAGCACTTCCATTAGATAG
>JAZRPL010000023.1:0-1890 GCA_045649245.1 Ructibacterium sp. | reverse complement strand
TCTCTTTATAAGCAGAAGGAGGACGAACTGGAAGACCTGGGTGATGTGGGTTGAATGGTTACGGATTACCTGATGGTTATGCAATAGTGACCTGACCGTCAGGCGGACTACTTTGATTTTCCCCAAAAATTTTGGTAAAATATAGATACAAGGTTAAGGAAAGACCTTGAAATACTAAATTGAAAGGAGGATTTCCCAATGAGAAATCCCAAAAGCGTCTTTGAACGCTCCATAGAAGCCGTGTAGAAAACCGGTGATGCCATCCTTGCGTGGCAATATCAAAAGCGAATGATGAAGCAATCCCTGCTTAGCAAGGAAGAGCGGGAGGGGCTGGTGAATGAAATCACCGGCAAGGTTATTTCCAATATCAAAGCCACAGTTGATATTTCCGAAGTTCTAATGGAGATCGACGAACTTCGAAATGCAATTGAAGATCTTGGAAAGTGAGGGGAAGAACAATGGCAAATCCAGCTATCACATTTCCCCATCAACGAATGGTGAAAGTTCATCGAGAGAAAGCCAAGAGTGATTTCCTTGGCATAAAAAATGAAAATTGGTAGGCTGCGTCCCGTGATCTTGGAGCTCACGCACTCCAACTATACCTATACTTGGCATCCAATGCGGACAACTACACTTTGGCATTGTCCCCTGCGGCAATCCGGCAAGCGATTGGAATGGCAAGATCAACCTACCACGATCAATTTGACAAACTTGTGCTTAAACGCTATCTTGTGCCGAGCCACGGAAACACCTATGAGTTTTTCGAGGTTCCATAGCCCGCCACGCAATCACAAGAAGCGATGACGGCAGACGGATTAGATTTTGAAGAAAGTCCGCTCTGCGACACCCCTATGCCGTCCCACGGACTAAACGGAACGGATGCGGATACAGAAATAGATAATAGAGATACACGAACAGATAGTGTGATAAATACATAGATTGAAACAGCGTGTGAGACGAACATCTATGTTCCAAAAGTGAAAGAGATAGTCATTAAAAGACCAGTAGCAACTGGGAGAGATAGAACCGCATACACTCCAACAAAAAAGGAGGAGTTTGTGTTCTAATGGCAACCTATGAGCAAAACACATACGAGTGGATGAAGCGGCAAGGGCTTGAAGATAAGTATGGATACGCGGGCATTTACTGTATCAGGATTGACGATAGTATCGTCTATATTGGTAAGAGTATGGATATGCTGCGCCGGATGGCATAGCACTATGTTGGCATCCGCAAAGGCTCCGAGAAGAAATACCGCATTATGGCAGAAGCAAAACGGAAAGGACACCGTGTAAATTTTGATGTTCTTTACTATGCCAAGAGTAGGAGCAGAGTAGATAAGATGGTAGAGATCGGAGAGAAAGAGGGGGAGTATATCCGTCAGTATCAGCCGATCTTGAACACCCAAATTCCAAAAGAAGAGGATTGACACCAGTACGACACGCAGACGATTGATGCGAAAGCCGTATTAGAGAACCTTTTGTAATAAACAAGCGGGAGGCGCAATACCTCCCGCTATTTTCATAACCTCCCGTCCCCCATCGTGGGACGGGCTTTTTTACACTCTGTCGCAGACAATCGCAGAAACCGTCTTTTGGAATGAAAACATCATTTAGACGGAGAGTGAGCCACGCAAAAAGAGGATAGGGGGCTTCGGTTTTCTTCTTCCCGTAACCCAGCCCCCCGTCCGCAAAAGGGTGGTCTGACTTTCGCTTACACAATCGAGCCGTTTTTCGCCTGTTTTTCTGCCTTTTGGAAGCCTCTGCGATTGACCACGAAACCAACTGTTTTACTGGACACCCCCATCAGGCTCCCGCACATACTCCATCAGGTCTGCGGGTTGGCAATCCAATACATCACAGATTTTCTCCAACGCATCCACGGGCAGGT
>JAZRPL010000022.1:0-6295 GCA_045649245.1 Ructibacterium sp. | reverse complement strand
ATCAAATGCTACTAAACAGGCCCTTCTTACAGTTACCAACGAACCGTATGGCACCAATTGGCTCGGCACCCAGATTCTCCAAGACAATCAAAGCCTTCTTGCCTATTACCGGACAGGAATCAAATATAGTTCTTGGTCCTGGGACGATTGGCAGACAATGGCCTTAACCGATTTTACCCCTACCCATGATGATCATCCTGTGACCAAAAAATATGTAGACAATTTGGTCATTGCTGGCGGCGGTGGGGATATGCTGCGAAGTGTCTACGATCAGGATTTAGACGGAGTCGTCGATGATGCCCAAAAATTAGGGGGAAAAGCTCCCTCCTACTACGCAACAAAGGCGGATTTGTCGAAAATGGCACCGGAATACCACTGCTCGAGTGATATGACCTACGGTGAGGCCACCGACCAATATTATGGCCATTGCCGGGTTATAAACAATTTAACCCAAACAAGTCACCAAGACGGGGATGCTCTTTCTGCTTATCAGGGTGCGGTGCTGAACCAAAAAATCTCATCCATACAGCCCCACATGGCCACCCCTTCTTTAACGCCTGTTTCCCCCAAAGGCACCAAAGTCGGGTCTTCGGCATGGACCGGAACCGGATTTTTCTGCTACAAGGAAGGGGAATTATACCTTACCGACAGTATTCTGCCCGATGGCGCGTATATGACCCGGTTTTGTTTGCGGCCGGCTAATCTTAACGACAAGAGTTATCTCAACTGGACCCCCTATTTTGTGGGTTCCGGCGCTGAGATAGAATTTTTCTGGTCCCCCGCCCGGGGTGTATACGACGGCTTGGTGTTCCTTGACTCTAACAGCGAAGAAGAAACCGCCCAGGAATTTCTGGACCACTACATTGTCTGGAAATTCCATCCGCCGGTGCAAATGCAATACGGAAAACTTTCCAATGCCATTTATACAGGCAACACCGGCGAGTCGGAAGAGTATACCGAAAACACCGGCGAGAATCCCGCCTATACCGTTTATTCTTCCTATTCCTATGACCGTTACCGGGACTTTAGCGGGGAACTAAACAAAAAGGATCTTAATATCATGAAAAACAGTCAAAGCGCCTTTACCGAATCCATTCGGCAAATCTTTGAAAATATGCCTTATACCCAGCAGTCTATGCTCTATCTGGCATGGGATTTACAAGGTTGCGGCTGTTCTGATGGTGTAGGCGTGATTTCCAGTGAATCGAACTGGGCTTTGCTGGAGGATCGTCTTACAGGAATAACTTTTTCGCCCTTCCCCATCGAAACCATTGATCATTTTTCTTAACCAATCACTTTTTAGTTCCAATCCGGATTTTCCGGATTGGAACTAACCCAAAAAACCAGCATATACTAAGAAAGGGGAATTCTATGAGCACAGAGGTTTTAATCTCTCTTTTGTCCCTTACAGGTACTCTGCTTGGGTCCCTTGCAGGGATTCTGACCTCCAACCGACTGACCAACTATCGGCTAAGCCAACTGGAAAACAAGGTCAATAAACACAATCATCTCATTGAGCGTATGTTCCAATTGGAACAAGATATGGCCGTATTGGACAACCGCCAAAAGGTCTCCGAACATCGTCTTTCTGACCTGGAACACGAAAGGGGGGAAGGCGTATGATTAAAATCAAGGCCGACACCATTGCCAGAACCATTCTTTTAGGTCTGGCACTGGTCAATCAGATTTTGGCGGTCATGGGAAAAGACCATCTTCCCTTTACAGAAGACCAGATTTACCAGACGGTCAGTCTTCTTTGTACCGTAATCACAGCAGGCATTGCCTGGTGGAAGAACAACAGTTTTACCCCTGCGGCCCTTGCCACAGATCTTTTAAAAGACGCCATCAAGAAACAAGAATCCGGGAGGTGATATTATGCGAATCGGGATTAACTGCGGGCATACCCTAAGCGGGGCGGGAAGCGGTGCAATAGGATTTTTAACCGAAAGTTTGGAAACCCGTGCCGTGGGCTATGCCTTGATTCGGCAGTTGCGTGCCTTAGGCCACACCGTCTTTGACTGCACCAACGATACCGCATCCTCTGTCTCATCCAACCTCTCCCAGATTGTTGCCCTTGCCAACGCCCAACCCTTGGACGCTTTTTATTCCATCCACTTTAATGCCGGCGGCGGACAGGGCACCGAGATCTACACCTATGGGGGAGTCAACATCCTTGGGGCAGACCAAATCCTGCAAAACATGGAAGGACTTGGCTTTCAAAACCGAGGGATTAAAGATGGTTCCAATCTTTATGTGATTCGCCGCACCGTGGCGCCTGCGGCATTGATTGAAGTGTGTTTTGTGGATAACGCCGCAGATGCCAACCTTTATACCCGCCTTGGCGCAGAAGCGATTGCTGCTGCCATTTGCCGAGGAATTACCGGCACTGCGCCGGAGGAAAAGGAGGAACTGACCGTGCCACAATATGAGGAATTAAAAAATGAAATCCGGGATCTTACCGAAACGGTAAAACTTCTGGCGGTAGAGGTTGCAGACTTAAAAAATCCTATGATTTACAACTACATCGACGAGAATATGCCCTCTTGGGCAAGACCGTCGGTGCAAAAGGCTGCAAACCAAAACATTTTGCGGGGAGATGAAAACGGTCTTAATCTCACCGACAGAGACCTTCGGCTGATTGTCTGGCTGGACCGGGCAGGTCTTTTTGATTAAAACTGCAAAACGGAGCACTGCTACGGCAGTGCTCCGTCTTTTCTTTTCTCTTTTATCCTTTTTGGTCTGTCATAGGGAGATTGATGGTTACTCTGGTAAACCGCCCGAATTCACTTTCGATTTGGATGGTTCCGCCATGGCTTTCAATAATCTCTTTGGTGATGGAAAGACCCAGTCCCGTACCGCCTTTATCCCGACTCCTTGCCTTGTCCACCCGATAAAACCGCTCAAAGACGTGTTCTAAGTCTGCCTTAGGGATTCCCTTACCGCTATCTTCTACTTTAATATAAATATTATTATAAAGATTGCCGGCAAAGACCTGAATTTTATCACCCCGGGAACAATATTTAATGGAGTTAGAGATGATATTCTTAACCGCTCTTTCGATTTGATCCTGATCGGCAAAGATATCCCCGATCTCGGTGGTTCGGTTATAGGTTAAGGTCAACCCTTTCTTTTCGGCCTCTAACCGGAACATATCCTCCAGCCGCCTTAGCATATCGTCAATGGAAAAGAACTCTTTATGGGTATCCACCCGTTGCATATCAAATCGGTTAAGGATCAACAGGTTTTGTACCAACGCCGTCATTTTATCCGTTTCGTTCTCCACCGTCATGAGCAGGCTGGCGGCGGTCTTTTTATCATCCAAATACCCATTCAGCAGGGTTTCTGTATAGGTCCGAATGGTGGTTAGCGGGGTTTTCAGTTCGTGGGAAACCTCGGCCACAAACTTCTGTCGGGCGGTTTCCAGATTAAACTGCTCGGTTACGTCCTCAAAGACACAAACCACACCTGCCGTCCTCTCGTTGTCCATCTTAAAAGGAACCAGATAAGTCTTGATATGTTTATTCCCTAGCAGCAAGTCCCGCTCCTCGGTCTTAAACCGATCCAGATACATAAACTCCGCCATGCAGACCCCGCCGCCCAGGGAACGGAAGAACCTGTCAAAGCGGAGTTCTTCCGGATCCTCTATCTCAAACATCCGTCTGGCTGCCGGATTGATATGTACCACCCGCTGCGCGGTATCAAAGGCAATGATCCCATTGTTGATATGTTCTAGAATCACTTCTACCTTATGTTTTTCGGCATTGATTTGGTTCAGGCTGTCATGCATCACCGACCCAAGCCGGCCAAAGGCCCGCACCAGTTCCCCCATTTCTCCCCCGGGAGGCTTTTCCAAACTGGGAGAAAAATCGCCACGGGAAAACCGCTCTACCCGTCGGCTGAGCTGCCGCAGAGGAGTTGCCATCATCCAGGCTGCCGCTGCACCGGCGGCCGCTGAAATTCCCAAGCCGGCCAGCAAGGCCCACAGGATTTGAAACCCTGTTTTTTGAAGGGTCTTCTTAACCCCAATTTTGTTATCCCGCATATAGAGAATAAACCCGTCCTCGGTGACGCTGCCGTTTGAGACAAACAAGGCATAATCCAGCACATCATCAAACATCCTGATTTGATCGCCCCGACCGCCCCGCATAGCCGCAGACAGGTTCTCGGTTCCCGTCATCTGCCCTCCTTGAAGGGCCGCAGGAAGAATCACGCTGCCATCTCTGGCTGAGAGAACAAACAGGGTACGGTTCTCCCCTAAACGCAAGGGGCCCGCATAGTCTCCCATAGCCGATTCCGCCTGAGGAAATTTAACGCTGTCTTCTTGCTCCGACGTCAAAATATGCTGCAGCAACGCAGGAAGTTCGCTCTGTTCCACAGAGGCTGATGCCGCCGCAAACTCGGATTTGCAGAGGTTTAGCACATGAAAAAATCCCAGCGCTCCCGTAACCAGTACCGCCAGAAAGGCAGCCAAGATCACCATGCCGGTCAGCCGCCAATAAAGTTGTTTAAACACCCTCTGCACCTCCTATCCATCCATTTACTTTTCAATCTCATTCAGTATAACACAACTTTCCATCGGGGTAAAGGGGAACTTTAAAAAATTCCTCCTCTTCCTGTCGCAATAAATCACAAATTGCCCGAAGCCGCAAAAATCGTCCAAGATCTTTCTCTCCGGCAAGGAAGACCCCTCGTCCCTCGCTCCCTGTTACCTGATATCCGCCTTTTTTCAGGGGGCTGACCTGATACCATATCCCATCATGGGGAACTTCCATTCCGCTCCAAAAAATCCCCACCTTTGCCCCTTGTGCCACCGGCAAAAATCCGTTTTTTTGCAACCGCCCCTCTACCCCCTCCGGCAGACCGCAGAAAAGGGCGGGGATGGGCCTTTTATATTGGCTTTGGCGATAGGCGTCAAACTCCATCAGCCGGGGACGGGACGCGGTAATCTTAAGTTCCCCATCGTGAGCCGTTAAGGAATCAGGATGCATCCGATACTCGTAAATAGGTGCCCGTCTTGCAATATGCCGAATCCGAAACAGGCTGTTCATCCGCATAAAATAATCGTAATCCTCCAGCAGATATAAAAAGGGAGAATAGCCGCCAAGCACCGCCTCGGTACCGGCCCGATACAAAAAGGCGGCTCCGATGGTATTGTTGGCCACCGTATTTAAAAGAGGTGTCGCCGGCGGAAAACAGACCGCACCGCTGCCCCTGGGAAACTCGAACCAACCATGGCCGGTGATCCTTTCCCCTTTTTGGTCAATCAAAAATTCATTGCCAAAGACCATGTCCGCCTTAGGATGCCCTTTTAATTCCTTGACCAACCGCTCCAGAAAGTCGGGCAGCATCCGATTGTCCGCACTGGTCCAGGTATAAAACTCCCCACGGGCCATGGAGAAACCCCGATTCAATGTTCGGGGGAGTTTTTGGTTCTCCTGTCGATAAACGCGAATCCGTGGATCTTGCCTTGCATAGTCCTCTGCAACAGCACCGGAACCGTCCGTCGACCCATCATCTATGACAATCAATTCCCATTGGGAATAGGTCTGTGCCAGCACCGACGCAATAGATTCTGCCAGATAGCCGCCGCCGTTATAAACCGGCAGCACCACCGATACCAGACCCTCTACTGCCTCTGTCAAAATCCGCCTTGCCGGCAACCGACAAAGTTTTGATGATTTCTTTATCCAGAACATACCGCTTCCGGCGCCTCCTCTTTTTTCATCTCCAGCCATAACTCCGCAAAGGCATCTGCCTCGCACTGGCAGTAATACCGCTCCCATTCTGTCCCAGTCTGTTCCAGGCGCTTCTTTTCCCGCCGGGCAATCTCCAGCCGCTGCTCTATATAACATAGATCCCAGCCTCTTGGCGCATAACCGTCCCGATACAGCCGATAGGTGGTCAAAATTCCGGCACGGATGGTTTTTTGTACGTGTTCCCGACTAAACCGCCGTGGCTCTACCCTATGCTCTACCTGCGCCTTGGGCTGAATCCCAATTTCCCAGCCATGGCGAAGTGCCAGAAAACAAAGGGCCGTTTCTTCCCCGCCGGCATAATTTTCTCCCACTCTTCCGTATTGGGTAGGAAATCCCCCCAACGCCTGCCAAACACTATGGCGAATCCCGAAACAAGCGCCATAAGGGAAGGCATATTGTTCCCGCACCGGCCGATACCGCCGATAGGAAACCTGATAGGCACTCCAAAGGGCCTCTCTGCCGGGCAGAACCGCTTCCGGCCTTGGCTGTGGCAGAGATAACACTATCTGCCCGCCCACAATGGCCGCCCGCTTATGTCT
>JAZRPL010000021.1:0-35313 GCA_045649245.1 Ructibacterium sp. | reverse complement strand
TGAAATTGGCAGACGCAACGGACTCAAAATCCGTCGGGGGCGACCCCGTGCCGGTTCGACTCCGGCCAGCGGCACCAAAAAATCCCCGTTCCAAAGGACGGGGATTTTTGCTTATCCGGATTATTCCAAAAACCTGCCTTGTCGCTACAGATTTGCTTTTCCCTGTATTTTATAATCCCATCATGCAAACGAGGTGATAGAGATGCTGCAAACAACCCTTTGCTATATCGAAAAGGACAACCAGTATTTAATGCTCCATCGGATTTCTAAAAAGAAAGATGTCAACAAGGACAAATGGATCGGCGTCGGCGGGAAGTTTGAGCCCGGCGAAGCACCGGAGGAATGCCTGCTGCGGGAGGTCCGGGAAGAAACCGGTCTTACCTTGCTGTGCTACCGGTTCCGGGGGATTTTAACCTTTTGCTGTGATACCGCCGAGCCGGAATATATCTTCCTCTATACCGCCGACCGCTTTACCGGCACTTTAACCGACTGTAAGGAAGGCCATCTTAAGTGGGTGGACAAAGACACCGTTTATGACCTGAACCTTTGGGAGGGCGACCGGATCATGTTTCGGCTACTGGAAGAACGAAAAGAACCCTTTTCCCTTAAACTTTGCTATCGGGGCGACACCCTGATCGAAGCCAAAGAATGGTAAGACCGGAAAATCCGGTCTTTTTTTCTGCCCGTTTCCCCCGTGGACACGCACTAAATCGCCCTTTTTGCATAGGATACACCGAAGTTATCAAAAGGAGTGTGTTCCCTATGCCATCTATACCGCGAGAATACTTTGTCTGCGCCAATTCCGCCCAAGGATTTGTCAATTACTTTCCCTCCAATCTGGCGCAGATGCAACGAATTTATATCCTAAAAGGCGGGCCCGGCACCGGAAAATCCACCCTGATGCGAACCCTTGGCAACCACTTTTTAGAAAAAGGGGAAGGGGTGGATTATATTCACTGCAGTTCCGACCCCGATTCTTTAGACGGGGTTATTTTGCGGGACCGCTACACCGCCATTGTGGACGGAACTGCCCCCCACGTCATCGAACCTTCCCTTCCGGGGGCGGTAGAAGAATACATCAATCTGGGAATTTCTTGGGACAGCCAAATCCTGATGGCTTGCAAGCCGGAACTTTTGCATTTAAACCATCAAATCAAAACTCTCTATACCCAAATTTATTCCCTTTTAGACAAAGCCAAAAAAATTCATGACCGCTGGGAATCGGTCTATCTGGAAAACATGGATTTTTCTGCCCTTAACACGGTTGCAAACGATCTCATCGAGAAAACCTTCTCCGCCATCCCCCACAGAGAAAGCACCCCCACCGAGGTGCATCGGTTTTTGGGTGCTCTGACGCCTAAGGGGTCGGTCAACTACATTGAGGCCCTAACCGCCGACTGCCAAACCCGCTATTTGCTGCAAGGCCGGCCCGGAACCGGAAAATCTACTCTGCTGCGAAAACTGGCAGACGCCGCTCTGCAGAAAGGGCTGGATACCGAATTCTATCATTGCAGTTTCGATGCAAACAGTCTGGATATGGTCCTTATTCGGCCTTTGCGCCTTTGCTTCTTTGATTCTACCTCGCCCCACGAAATCTTCCCTTCCCGGGATTCCGACATCCTTCTGGATCTGTACGCCACGGCTGTTCGGCCGGGCACCGATGAAGAAAACCACGAAACCCTGGCCCTGCTGCGCCGTTCCTACGACGAAGCCATCTTGGGCGCAAGGACATTGCTGGGAGAAGTCCGGGAACTTCATGATGCCTTAGAGGGCTGCTACAAAAAGGCGGTGCACTTTGAAAAGATTGACCAAATAACCCTGGATTTGCGAAACACCATAGAGAGGGAATCTGTTACACCTCTTTGGGAATAATAATGGTGTATTCGATATAGGCCTCGTTTTCCGTCTTGTTGGCTTTGGCCTCTATGCCGGACCGCCGCATTAAATCCACCGCCTGACGAATGGTGTTATTAAAGATCCGCACATCCCGAAAAACTCTGTTCCCCTCCGGCCGGGGCTCTGCCGCCTTGGCCGGTGTGCAGAGAATTTTGTCAACCAGTTCTTCCGTCTTAGCCACATTCAGGCCCCGCTGGACCACCGTCCGGACGGTTCGCAGTTGTTGCCGTTCCTCCGGCAGCCGAAGCAAGGCCCTGGCATGGCGTTCTGTTAAATGGTTCTCCGCCAGGGCTTTTCGTACCTTAGGCGAAAGCCGTAAAATCCGAATCTTATTGGCAATGGTGGACTGGCTCTTACCCAGTTTGTCCGCCAATTCCTCCTGAGTTAAGCCGTGCTCCTGAATCAGATTGGCAAAGGCCTCGGCCTCTTCCATATAATTCAGGTTTTCCCGCTGGATATTCTCCACCAACGCCAGCACCGCACTATCGGTAGCACTGGCCGCCATAACCACCGCCGGAATATAATGCATCCCCAGATTCCGACAAGCCGTTAGCCGCCGCTCTCCGGCAATCAACTCATAGTCAAAGGGACTGACCTGCCGTACTGTAATGGGTTGCAATAACCCGTATTCCATAATGGAAATGGCCAAATCCTGTAACGCCGCCGCATCAAACTCCTGCCGCGGCTGATGGGGGTTGGCCGTAATATTCTGAATCGGTACCGTCTGTACCTCGCCGCACCGTGTAAAATTCTTGCTTACTTCCATGCTCTCTCTGGCAGTCTTTCGCTCCGACCGCCGCAATTCCCGCACGGTTCCTTGTCTTTTGAATTCAAACTCCATGGTAAATCTCCCTTCTAAACACCCTGTTTCTGTTATTATACCATAACTGGAAAAAATTGCAAAATATTTCCATCGACGCCTTTCTCCATAAAGTCCGCAAAAGCGACGGCGGGAACCTTTTTCCTTTTCGGGCATACCATAAGGATGAGGCAAACTATGCCAAAGAATGGAGAGGATTGTATGCTGTTACATAACTACGATGCCGTGGCCGTCTTAGAGGGCAGCGACCGGTATCCAAAACTAACGGGGACGGTAGGGTTTAAGGGGGTTTCGGGCGGAACTTGGGTAGAGGTACAGGTTTTGGGGCTGCCGGCATTTCAGCCGGCCTCTGAAGAAACGCCCCAAATCGGCCCTCACGGGTTTCACATTCACAACGGGGAAAACTGCGGGACCGGTCTTGGCGCAGACCCCTTTGCCGAGGCGGATGGCCACTGGAATCCGGAAGGGGCGCCCCATGGCAACCATCCGGGAGATTTTCCCGTGTTGTTTTCTAGTCACGGCCGTGCCGCCATGTTGTTTTTTACCGACCGATTCCATCCGGAAGACGTCTTAGGGAAAACGGTGGTGATTCATGAATCTCCGGATGATTATAAATCCCAGCCGGCAGGCAATTCCGGACAGCGGATAGGCTGCGGGATGATCCGCTTATCCCAGCAAGGAGAAAAAAAAGAGAATTTTAATGCCTTCTCTTGACAAAATCCAACATAACAGATATAATGAAAATAACTGCAAAGCGCTGTGAGGACAGACTCGCGGCGCTTTTTCTGGATTCTTGGAAGATGGGCGTTTGGAAGAAAGGGGAAGATCCGTTTGGAAACTATCAATACACTGTTTGGTTCTATGGTATTTGACGATACCATCATGAAGGAACGATTGCCCAGAAATGTTTATAAACAAGTGAAACGCACCAAAGAAGAGGGCGTTCCGCTGACTCGGGACGTGGCCGACGTAGTGGCCAACGCCATGAAAGATTGGGCTTTGCAAAAAGGGGTTACCCATTTTGCCCACTGGTTCCAGCCCATGACCGGTGTTACTGCGGAGAAACATGACAGTTTTATCTCCCCCAAAGGCCCGGACAAAGTGATGATGGAATTTTCCGGCAAGGAACTCATTAAGAGCGAGCCGGATGCCTCCAGTTTCCCCTCCGGCGGACTGCGCTCCACCTTTGAAGCACGGGGCTATACCGCTTGGGATCCTACCGCCAACGCTTTTATCAAAGACGGCATTCTTTGCATCCCCACCATCTTCTGCTCCTATACCGGCGAGGCATTGGATAAGAAAACGCCGTTGCTTCGGTCCTTGGAAACCCTAAACACCCAGGCACTGCGGGTTCTGCGGGCCTTGGGATTTTCGAATATAAAACGGGTGGTTACCACCGTCGGCCCGGAACAAGAATATTTTTTAATTGACCGGAAGGTTGCTGCCAAGCGCCCCGACCTTACCTATACCGGCCGGACCCTGCTTGGGGCTATGCCGCCTAAGGGGCAGGAACTGGACGACCATTACTTCGGCGTGGTAAAGACTCGGATCTCGGAATATATGCGGGATTTGGATCGGGAACTCTGGACTCTGGGGATTCTGGCCAAAACCAAACACAATGAGGCCGCACCGGCCCAACACGAGTTGGCACCGATTTTTTGTGCCGGAAACATTGCCACCGACCACAACCAGTTGACCATGGAACTGATGAAAAAGATTGCCGAAAAACATTCCCTAAAATGTCTGCTCCATGAGAAACCCTTTGCCGGTGTCAACGGCAGCGGCAAGCATGACAACTGGTCTATCTGTACCGATACCGGCATGAACCTGTTAGATCCGGGCAAGCATCCCCATGAAAATTTGCAATTTTTAGTCTTCCTCTGCGCCGTCATTCAGGCCGTGGACGAATATCAGGATTTGCTTCGGATGACGGTTGCCACCGCCGGAAACGATCATCGGCTGGGTGCTGCCGAAGCACCCCCCGCCATTATTTCTATCTTCTTGGGGGACGAGTTAACCGATGTCTTGACCTCTATCGAAAACGGCAGTGCTTATACCGACAGAAAGCGTGAGATCATGGAAGCCGGCGGCGTAGACGCCGTTCCCAACTTCACCAAAGATACGACCGACCGGAACCGGACCTCCCCCTTTGCCTTTACCGGCAACAAGTTTGAGTTCCGGATGCCCGGCTCCAGCCTGTCCGTTTCGGGCCCCAACTTTATCTTAAACACCGCTGTGGCAGAGATTCTCAGCCGCTATGCAGATGTCTTGGAAAAAAGGGGAAAAGAACCGCTGGAGGAAACCGTTTATGCCCTCTTGCAAAAAACGTTGAAAGAACATAAGCGGATTATCTTTAACGGAAACAACTATACCGACGAATGGGCCGCCGAAGCCGCACGCCGGGGTCTTTCCAACCGGAAGAGCACGCCGGAAGCCCTCCCCGCTTTCATCGAAGAGAAGAATCTTAAACTCTTTGAAAAGCATCATATTCTGACTCGGGACGAAGCCTATTCCCGCTACGAAATCAATCTGGATAATTACAGCAAGGTTATCAACATCGAAGCCTTGACCCTTCTTGAGATGGTTCGCCGCAGCGTTTTGCCTGCAGTCAGCGGATATGTCCGCACCTTAAGCGAAACCGTCCTCGCCGCCCGGCAAGCCTGTCCCGCGGCTGTCTGCGAGATGGAAGACACCCTAATTGCACGGCTTTCCAAACTAACCTCGGAACTTTTCCAAAAGACAGAGGCACTGGAAGTCCAAGTAGCCGAGGCCAAAGGAATTACGGATAAGCAGGCACAGGCGGATGCTTACCGCAACAAGGTGCTTTCCCTGATGGAAGAAATTCGCAGCATTGCCGACACCATGGAAGTCCATACCCCCAAAGAGGTATGGCCCTTCCCCACCTACGGCGATCTGCTCTTTAGCATTCAGGAATAATCAAAATCCCCCGTATCACGGGGGATTTTTTATTGTATAACGAAAGCCACGGCCTAATGCCTTCCCTGTGCAAGGGCGCCTGTTTAAAAATCACTTTATTTACTCATGGATGGGTAGACGGTCGTAGTAAGGCCTTCCCCCAAAATCTTTCCAACGCCTTGACTTTTTCCCAAAAAACGGGTAGAATAAAGTGTTAGAGAAAACTTACCAATTTAAAGCGAAAGAGGGTAACCCTATGGATACCAAACAGTTGGCGGAGTTACTGTTTCCGCATATTACCAAAACACCGGCCGATTATGAGGCCCTTTACCCAGCCCGGGACCTGCCCCAGGAAGCCAAGGTAACCCGCATCGGGCCCAGCCCCACCGGGTTTGTCCATCTGGGAAATTTATATAACGCAATTATTGGAGAGCGGCTGGCACACCAAAGCGGCGGCGCTTTCTTTCTGCGGGTAGAAGATACCGACGCTAAGCGGGAGGTCGCCGGTGCGGTGGAATTGGTCCTCTCTGCCATGGCCTATTTCGGCATTGTCTTTGACGAAGGCGCTGTCATCGACGGAGATCACGGCAGTTACGGACCGTATCGGCAACGGCAGCGGAAGGAAGTTTACCAATGTTTTGCCAAAGAACTGGTTGCCCGTGGTCTGGCCTATCCCTGTTTTTGCAGCGAGGAGCGGCTAACCCAGATGCGGGAGACCCAGATTGCCGGAAAAGAGAATTTCGGTTATTACGGCAGTTGGGCACTTTGCCGGGATATGGATCTTTTAGAAATCAAAAAGCATCTGGATGCGGGAGAGGATTATGTGCTTCGGTTTCGTTCCTCCGGCAACATTGAAAACACCGTCGAACTGTTTGACGGAATCCGGGGGATGTTAAAATTACAGGAGAACTATCAGGACTTTGTCCTTTTAAAATCAGATGGGATTCCCACCTATCATTTTGCCCATGTCATTGACGACCATCTCATGCGTACCACCCATGTGGTGCGGGGAGAGGAGTGGCTGTCTACCGCCCCCATCCATGCACAACTCTTTGATACCTTAAAGTGGCAGCGGCCCGTTTATTGCCATACTCCCGTATTGATGAAGATGGACGGCGATACCAAACGGAAACTTTCTAAGCGGAAGGATCCGGAACTTGGTCTTAACTATTATCGGCAGGAAGGGTATGTCCCGGAAGCCGTTTGGGAATATTTAATGACAGTTTTAAATTCCAATTTTGAAGAGTGGCGGCAGGAGAATCCGGAGGCCGACCTTCACGACTTCCCCTTTACCTTGGAGAAAATGAGTAATTCCGGCGCTCTCTTTGACATGATGAAATTTGACAGCGTCAGTCAGGAGACCTTGCTTCGGATTCCGGCGGCAGAAATTTATGAGAAGATGGCCGCATGGCTTTTAGAATATGATCCGGATTTTGCAGCACTGTTTACCGCCGACCGGGCCTTTTCGGAGCGAATCATTGATGTAGGCCGAACCGGCGACCGCCCCCGAAAAGATCTGACCAACTGGAAACAGGCACGGCAATTTTTATCCTTCTACTTTGACGAGAGTTTCCGGCAGGAAAGCCCCTTCCCGGAAAACGTCAGTTTAAAAGACCGGCGGGAAATTTTAACCCGTTATCTTGCAGGTTATGACCACAACGATGACAGTACCGCCTGGTTCCAAAAGGTACGGAATATCGCCCAGGATTTAGGGTATGCCTTAAAACCCAAGGATTACAAGAAAAACCCCGATTTATATCCCGGAAGCATTACCGATGTAAGCAATGTGATTCGGGTCGCTGTGACAGGACGAACCAACTCCCCCGATTTATGGGAGATTAACCACATCCTCGGCGAGGAAACGATGCGGAAAAGAATAGAAGCGGCCATGGCATAAGGCCGGAAAGGAATACACTATGGGAAAAGAACATCGCCCCGGAAACGGGGAGTTTCGAAAAGAACGAGAGAATATCTTAGAGATGCCGAGACCCGAGTTCCCCAAACGGGCCGTGGTAACCGGCGGAATGCCCTACGGGAATAAGACCTTGCATTTTGGCCATGTGGGAGGCGTTTTTGTCCAGGCAGACGTGTTGGCCCGGTTCCTGCGGGACCGTATCGGCAAGGATAACGTCATCTTTGTTTCCGGCACCGACTGTTATGGCTCTCCCATTGCCGAAAGTTACCGGAGTCTTTGTGAAAACGGACAGTTTTCCGGCAGCATAGAAGATTTTGTCCGCCAAAACCACGAAAATCAAAAGAAAACGCTTTATGACTATGATATCAGTTTAAATCTCTTTGCCGCTTCCGGTCTGGATGAAGCCAAAGAAGAACATCGGCAACTGACCGACGAACTGATGGAACTCTGGCACCAAAACGGCTATCTGGAAAAACTGGTTACCCGCCAGTTTTACGACGCCAAAGCGGAGCAGTTTTTAAATGGCCGTCAGGTGGTGGGTAAGTGTCCGGTAGAAAACTGTAATTCGGACAAAGGCTATGCGGATGAATGTTCCATGGGCCATCAGTATATGCCCGAGGATTTGATTGACCCCAAAAGCACATTAACCGGCGAAACGCCCCAGATGCGGGACGTGACCAACTGGTATATTGATCTGACAAAATTCCAGTCCCTGATGGAAGACTATGTAAACGACATTTCCCAGCGGGAAGATGTCCGTCCTTTGGTGGCCAATACCATTCGGGAGTTTATGACCCCGCCCATGGTCTATATCAAAAACGAACAGACCGAGGACTACGAGGCCGTTCGGGAGCAACTGCCCCCACATACCTTAAATACGGCAGCCAACAAGACCTCCTTCTCTCTGGAATTTAAAAATCTTGACGTTCGTGATGCAGCACGAAAGATCCTGGGCGACCATGACATTCGGTTCCGGGCCGGAAAGACGCTGGTTCCCTTCCGCCTGACCGGAAACATTGCCTGGGGCGTTCCCGCTCCGGTGATTGAAGGCGAGGAAGGTCTGACTATTTGGGTTTGGCCGGAATCGCTCTGGGCACCTATCTCCTTTACCCGCACCTATTTAAAAAAGCAGGGCAAGGACCAAGAAGAATGGAAAAAATATTGGTGCAGCCAAGACGCAAAAGTCTATCAACTGATGGGACAGGACAACATCTACTTTTACGGCATTGCAGAGATGGTGTTGTTTATGGCAACCCAAGGCAAAAAAGCATCCCTTTCTGCCCGTCCCCAAGACGGCCAGTTGACCCTGCCTACCCTGGTTGCCAACAACCATATCCTATTCCTGAACAAAAAGGCCAGTTCCAGCGGTGCAGTTAAACCGCCCATGGCCGAGGATTTGTTAAACTACTATACCGCCGAGCAACTGCGGGCTCATTTCCTCAGTCTGGGCCTTGGCCTAAAGAGCGTCAGTTTTCAGCCTAAACCTTTAAATCCCACCGCCGGTGACAAGGATGCCGATCCGGTCCTCAAGGAAGGGAAACTCCTCTCCAACGTCTTTAACCGGGTGGCTCGCTCTTGCTTCTATACCGCCCAGAAATACAACGACGGCAAACTCCCCGCCGGCCCCATTGACGAGGAGATTCTTCGGGAAGGAAAAGAGACTATCTTAAAATATGAGCGGTATATGTATCGCTTCGAGTTCCATTCGGTCATGAGCCTTATGGACACCTATATCCGAAACGCCAACAAATATTGGGCCAAAAACATCGCCCTTGCCGACAAAGAGGATGACAACGACCTTAGGATGCAGGTTTTACGGAATGTCTTCCACATGGTCCGTGTTGCTACGGTTTTAATGCACCCCATCGCCCCAAAGGGGACGGAACTGTTGCTTAAATACCTCCAAATTGGCGAGGAGTTCTGGGACTGGAGCCGGATTTTCGATACCCTTTACGATTTCTGTCCAGCCCCCCATCATCAACTCAAGTTTTTAGAGCCCCGATTCGACTTCTTCCCCATGCACCAGAGTCAGTTGGAGTTTTAAAACGCAAAAGACCTAGTCAATATCCCCCCCTTTATACGGGGGGTATTTCATTTTCGGGCATACCCTCTACCCACAAATGGGTAAATAAAGGGGTTTTTAAACTGGCTCCCTTACACAGGGAAGACTTTAGGCCGTGGGTTTCTTTATACAAAAAAAGGACTGCCGTCGCAGTCCTTTTTCTTATCGGGTTACCATGGTTGCCATTTGGTTTCTCTGGATGACCCACCCCAAATAGGCCAACTCCTGCACATCAATGGCTGCCTTGCCGGACAAATCGTAGACCGCAGCCGTGTAGATTCCCAAATCCTCTCCGTTTTGCTTAATCAGTACATTGACCGCCTTACCGGCAGCAAAGTCCGCTTTCTTCGGGAACTCCCTGACGGCAATCCCCTCCATAGTCTTAGCAGGGCTGTTGATAATCTCTAAGGTATTGCTTTCGCTTTTTGTAATAACCTCAAATCCATACTTTGGTAAATCTTCTACCCGAATCAAATAAGTCTCCCCATGCACAAAGCCGGGAATGGGTAGGTCGTTGAGATAAAAGGTCTTGGCAGACACCTCTTCCGTTGGTTTAGAAACCGCCGGCAGAGGCTCCATGTCCATCTTTCCAAAGGCATAATCCAACATGGCAATACTGTCGGTATACCGGCCGTTGGAATAGGGCGCTCCCATCACCACCGAAATCATGCGGACACCGCTTCGCTCCACCACACCGGTAAAACAGGCTCCCGCCGCAGAGGTAGTGCCGGTTTTCAACCCCATAGCCCCCGCATAGGCATAGGCACGGCCCGGCAGCATCTGGTTGGTGGCAGAATAGGTCTGCCCCCGAAAATTGATGGAGGTCCGGGTCGTATACTGCAAACAATCCGGATAGTCGGTAATCAGCCGATTGGCAATGGTGGCCATAGCCCTTGGGGTTACCCTGTTCTGGGCCGAAACACCGGTGCAATCGGCAAACCAGGCATCAATCTGCCATTTAGACACCTGTTCGTTCATCCGATTGACAAAGCCACTCTCACTGCCATAGAGATAATCCCCCACCGCCATAACTGCCGCATTGGCAGAAACCACAAAAATCGCACCCAGCAACTCGTCTAAGGTGTAGGACGCTCCGGCGCTAAGCACTACATTGGAATATCCCCGATTTCGGGAATAAGCGGCCAGCGCCGCTCCTACCGGAATCATGGTATCTTTGGAAACTTTGCCCTCCGCCATGGCCTGATAAATCATATAGGCCGCCATAACCTTAGTCATACTGGCCGGCACCATAGGGGTATCCCCGCTTTGACTATAGACTTCCTGTCCCGTATTACTGTTTAAGACAAACCCGCCCCTGGCCGCAATACTAAGGGCAAAGCCTGACAAACTGTTTAACAAAATTCCGCAGGTTACCAGAATCGGCACCAACGCTTTCATTTTCTTTAACATCATACGTCTCCCTTGTTGTGTTCAAACAAAATTGGCTCTGTAACCATTTTGTAACAATTTCGTAACAATTCAGTATTGTACTCCCTTTTGGAGGATTTGTCAAGTTTTTTGGACAAGTTTAGTAAAAAACACCAAAAAGCAGGGGGCAGGGGCGGTTTCGCGCCGGATTCTATGGGGGATCGATGTTTTGCGTTTTGCCTCTTGAAAAACCCGATTGGCTATGCTAGAATAAGGGTATCATGGAAAATTTATGATAGATACCGATAAAGGGGTGAAGATATGGAAGCCGGAAACGATGGAAAAACCAAGCCCGGCGGGCAAAGCATCTGCGGCCGTCGGAACTGTCCGGCGACCCTTTGAGACAGCCGGGTTTTCTTCCGACCAAGCAACAAAACCAAAGGAGGGACAACCATGGAAGGAAACATGATGGAAATGGATTGGGAGCAACTGCAAGAACAACTACTAGAACAGTTGCACCAGAGAAAATTCGGGTTGGCACGGGAAACCTTGGTCACCCTAAACCCGACGGATATTGCCAGACTTTTAAATGAGGTAGCGGAAACAGATTTGCCGCTGCTTTTTCGGATTCTGCCCAAGGAACTGGCGGCAGAAGTCTTTATTGAGATGGACAACGACCAGCAGGAATTTTTAATTTTAGCCTTTAGCGATCGGGAGTTGCGAGAGGTTCTGGACGAATTGTATGTGGACGACGCCGTAGACCTGATTGAGGAAATGCCTGCCAGCGTGGTCAAACGGATTTTAAAACACACCAATCCGGAGATGCGCAAAGACATCAACCAGTTATTGCAATACCCCCGTTCCAGTGCCGGCAGTATTATGACCACCGAGTATGTAGATTTAAAGAAACATATGACGGTGGCGGATTCCTTTGCCAGAATCCGACGGATTGGCGTAGATAAGGAAACCGTTTATACCTGCTATGTTACCGACGAGAACCGGAAACTCATCGGTCTGGTCACGGTCAAGGAACTGTTGCTGGCCGACCAGCAGCAGATTATTGAGGAGATCATGGAAACCAACATCATCTATGTGGGCACTCTGGACGACCAGGAAGACGTGGCACATATGTTTGACCGGTATGATTTTCTGGCCATTCCGGTGGTAGATCAGGAAAGCCGGCTGGTGGGAATTGTTACGGTTGATGATGCGATTGACGTCTTGCAGGAAGAAACCACCGAGGATATGACCAAGATGGCGGCCGTTATGCCCATCGAGGACAGTTACCTTAAAACCCCGGCGTGGAAACATGCAAAGAACCGCTTTTTCTGGCTCTTTTTCCTGATGCTCTCGGCCACTATTACCGGAAGCATTATTCAGGATTACGAATCCGCCTTCGTTGCCATCCCCATTCTGGTGGCCTTTGTTCCCATGCTGATGGGTACCGGCGGAAACTGCGGTTCCCAGAGTTCTACCATGATCATCCGCGGTTTGGCTCTGGAAGAAATCCGGTTTAAAGACTTTTTCAAGGTTCTGTTTAAGGAACTGCGGATCGGCTTGCTGGTAGGCAGCATTCTGGCCTTGGTCAACGGCATCCGCATCTATCTCATGTACCACCATAACACGGCGGTACTGAGCCAAATTTCCCTTGGAACACTGGCCTTGGTTTCGGGGCTGAGTCTTCTTTGTACCGTGGTTTTGGCAAAATGCATCGGCTGTATCCTTCCTATGCTGGCCAAGAAATGCGGTCTGGACCCTGCCTTGATGGCAGCACCGCTGCTGTCCACCATTTTAGATACCTGTTCCGTTTTGATTTTCTTTACCATTGCCATGGCCATGTTGCCCCTGTAACCTTTTGACCCAAGTAAAAGGAGATGTGCTTTTGCACATCTCCTTTTTTAATACTCTTTCAGCCGGCGAAGTTGCCGGAACATTTCTTCTTCTCCCTGCTCGGCTAGAACTTTCAGCAGTTCCTGAATTTTGGCCGAGGTTTCCGGATGAATGAACCGCTCCGCCTCGCTTCGCAGGAAATAGGCCAAAGGATGCGCCTTTGTATAGTCTGCCCCCTGATAAATCTTACTGGCGGCAATCCGGTCGCAAAGGAGTTCCTTCAAAAACCGGACCGGCATTTTTACCGGTGCTATTTTCCCTATTTGGGGATTATAATCGGTCCAGTATTCAAAATGATGCCGATTTCTTCCTTTATGATGCATCCAGGCTAAAGAATACCCATACCGCTCCCGTTCCTTTTCATTGGGGCTTTTTTTCCCGTCGCTATAATACCGGACGCCGGTTAAAAACTCTACCGGCTGGTACTTAGTCAGGTCATGCCAAAGCCCCTGCCAAAAAATCCCCGCCTTTTTGCAGTGCATCATCACCTGATGCCGGTGACGGGTAATGGTCCTAAAATGTCCCCAGGCCTTCTTCCATGTCATGGTTTTCCCTCGCTTTTGGTTACTCATTCTCCGCCAGTCTGACCTCTTGAATCTTAGACTCGCATTGGGAGAACTTGGCGTTCATGTTAAGAGATGCCCCCACACTCATTTGTCGGTTGGTATCGGTATAATATCCGGTATCGCTGACCTTGCCCGAAAAAGCAATGGTCACATAGGCATCATACCGATTCTCCAGCAAAACTTCCCGACAACTGCCGTCTGCCATGGTAAGAAGATGGGTGGCCGGCTGACTGGTTACCTCGGTAATCTCGCCAATATATTCCTTGGTTTCTTTGTCGAACACGGCGCCGCCTTTCTTGAGGGCATCCACATTGTATTGCCGCACATTCTCCACCAAAACCACACACTCTAAATTCTTTCCGGCGGTTACCTGTACTGCTTCATTGCCGGAAAACCGTATGGCAATCCCGACAATCAAAACAATCGCTGCCAGCAAAGCCCCTATGTCAATGATACTGATTTTTCCGAAGAGTTTTCCATCTTGTTTCAGCATTGTCCGCCCTCCTATTCCTCTATGGTATCCACAGCCAGAATAAATCCGGCTCCGGCCCAGTTTTTATTTCTTACCACAACCTCGTTGCCAACCCGCACGGCGTTTCCGGCAATCTCCACCGTCCGATCGTTCTCTGTCCCGCTGCCTTGCAGGGTAAGAAGAACATCATACCGCCCCGGAATTTCCGTCTCCAACCCGCGCCCGTTGATGGTATCATAGGTCAGTTTGGTGGCCGGTTTAACCTCCACATGGGTCACCACCGTCTGCATTTTCTCTTTCTCCCCCACTGCCACAGCATCCCCGACTTTTGGCAGACTGGTAAACGCTTCTCTCTCTTCCTTCAGTTCCACCACCAACTGTACCGTTTTGTTCTGGGCCTGCGTCTGTGTCTTTCCCCGTCCACTAAGGAAAAATCCTCCCGCCGCTACAGCGATAAGCAGTACCAAAAGAATGATTCCATCCATGACATTCCACTTTGCCTTCATTGTTTCTCCGCCTTTCTTCGTTCCTTCTCTATTTCTTTAACACGGCCTCGTAAACCCCTTCGATGGCACGGGTGTTCTTCTCTGCCGTAAAGTTCTCCTGATAGATTCTCTTTCCCTCTTCCGCCATGGCCTGATAAAGGGCCGGATTGGTCAACAACTGCCAAAGCCGGTCTGTCAAGGCCTCTACATCATGAATCGGGGTCAAAAATCCGTTCTTTCCATCCTGTACCACGCCGGGATTTCCCCCGAACCGGCTGGCGACAATGGGTTTTCCTAAACTCATCCCCTCCAGCAGGGCAAGGCTGGTCGCCTCGGTGCCAAAAGAACAGTTGACCTGCACATCCATCAAATGCATCAAGGGGGTAACATCGGCAACAAAACCCATCATCTTTACCGAATCTTCCAGTCCCGCCTTTGCAATCTGCGCCCTTAGTGCCTCTTGGGTTTCTCCGGTTCCGGCAATCAAAAACTTGGCACGAACTCCTTTTTTAAGCAGCCGCTCTGCCGCCTGAATCAAATATGTCTGCCCTTTCACCTCGGTCAGTCTGGCTGCTATAGCAACCACCTTCTCCTCCGGAGCAATCCCATACTCCATCCGCAGCGCCGCCACCGCCTCCTTTGGACACGCCGGCAGAGGCTCTACCCCGTTTAGAATTACCTGAATCTTTTTTTCGCTGACTCCGGTATCGGTCAGGTTCTCTTTGGCCGCTTCGGCCACAGCGATAATCCGGTCCGCCGCCCAGTTATTAATCAGCCCGTTAATCTGTTTGCCGGGAAAGGAGGTCAGCCGCCTAGAGGGGGGAAACACGCTGTGGCGGGTATAGACCACCCCAATCCCCAAACTTTTGGCCGCAATCCGTGCCGACATACTGGCATGGGTATGCACCAAATCCGGTTTTTCCTCCCGAAATAGCCGCCGAAGTCTGGCCACGGCACCAAGATTCAGGGATTGCTCTGCCAGATCCTCCATCTCCAAAACCGGAACATCCAACGCCTGTAGATGGGGAATCAGCAGACTTTGTTTAGGAACCACCGCCGAAACCGCAAACCGGCTTCGGTCGTAATTTTTCAAAAAGGTGAGGATGCACTTGCCCGCACCCCCGATATTGGAGTCGGAGGAAACTTGGATAATCTTTTTCATATCTCTTCCTCCTTTTGCTGTTTCTCCTTCGCCAGATAGGTACAGGCCATGGCCATTCCTAAAACCATCCAAAAAATCAACATGACCCGATAATTATAGAAGCAGTTATCAAACATCCCCTGCAGCAAAAAGCCGCTGACTCCGGCAGAGAGGGCAACCACCCAAGTGGACAGTTCTGCACCTTTTCCGCCGCCCCATTGATATCCTGTCATCATCCGTTTAAAGAAAAGGAGAAGGATTAGGCCGAACACGCCAATTCCCACAATGCCGGATTCTACCAAAATCTGCAAAAACAGATTATGGGCATGGGGTGCCACAATCCCGTTATAGGAATAGAAGGGATAGACCGCCCCAAACGCCTCGGCGCCCATGCCGATCCCAAAAATCCAAAAGTCCCGGACCATGGCCAGAGTTCCCATCCAGATATACACACGGTAGGAGGTAGAAGAATCCTTCATATCCCCGATACTGGCAAACCGATTGATAATACTCTCCGGCAAAAGGGCGGGCAGAAGAGGTAAAACAAGGAGGCCCAGCCCCCATAACTTTCCGGCAGCAAAGGTAATAAAAATAGCCGCCGCCAATAATAACCCAATCCAGCATCCTCGGGAAAAGGTTAAAATCAAAGCCCCAAACAACACGGCTGCGATGCCGGCATAGGTTAGTTTTTGCCAAATCCCTTTGCCGGTCCACATCATCCCCACTGCTGCGGGAAGCACCAAAAGAATATACTCTCCCAAGACATTGGGGTTTTCCAGGGTGGAATAAATCCGCATCTTTATATCACTAAACATCTCCTCATCCATCCACGCCTGGGCAGTATCCCAGCCAAACAGATACTGGGCAATTCCATACAGGCATACCAGCAATCCGGAAAAAACAAAGGTAACCAAAAGATGCCGTAGTTGCTTCCGGTTTTCCACCAGATTGATAATCAGGAAATATGCCGCCATGAAAACAGCGTATATGGCCCAAATGCTCAAACTCTTTGCCCGGGCAAAAGAACCTATCCCTGCCAAAAGATAGACAACGATAAAGGCTAACAACAAAAATCCAAGACCATCGTACCGCAAACGGAAATCTTGGCAGGTTACACTTTTCACTACCAGCGAGAGAAAGGTCAATATTGCCAATCCTGCCATGGCCATGGTCGGTGCCAGAGGTGCTAAAAACACCAGCATAAACACCCCCGCCAAAGGCCGCCGGACAATGAGAAAGACCGCCGCCAATCCCGGCAGCAACGCCACCCCCAAAAGGGGATGGGTAAGTCCTCCCAAAAGACCGCAAAGCAGTCCCCAAAGACCGCCGATGGCCAAACGGCTTCTCCCCGCCGTCAAATCCTTATCATACCAATGAAAATCCGGCGTCAGGCCCAGACAACGACAGAGAAAGCCTATTAGCCGGGATTGTCCCAGCCAATCTGTCACGTTTCCGTCCAGGAAAGAAACCACGCCGCCAAGCAGCGCCACGGCAATCCAAGGGAGGGAGGGGCCATTGCCTGCCGCCAAACTGCCAAGGCAACTGCCAACCCCGCAACCTAGCAGGATAAATCCCAAAAACCGCAGATTCAAAGCCAACATATTCTCCAAATACAGCCGGCAACATCTAAGAATCCCGCTGTTTTGGACGGCTTCTTCCCATCTACCCCCAAACCGCTTGGAAATACGCCCGGTCAGCCCAAAAGGCCAACCAAAGATGCGGCCTGCCAGACTTTGGTCTATGGTTCCGTCGGACAGATGCTGCCGCCGAAACCAACCGGTAATCCGGCTCCTTTGCCAAGCGCCGGCAATGGCATCATACATCCTTCGCAGCCCTCGATAAACCAAACTGCTTTGTATCCACCGCCAAAGCACCATCCACAATATTTCAAAATAACCCGGCTTTTGCTCCATGGTGTTTCTTCCTTTCTGTATAGAAATGAACGCCTCTGTCCTCTACTTCTTATTTCCTCGTCCTATCACGGCCATGGCCGTCTTGGTTTCTGCAATGCCCAGCAAAGCACTAAGACCCACATACGCCCCTGTTGCCGGAATCCCCGAGATACAAAGCCGCAAAAGGGTCATTCCCATGGACGTTCCCATGGCTCCTGTTCCCCGATACAAGGCGGCTGCAAGAACCCAAGCCACCCCGCCGCAAAAGAGCATTTTTAAAAAGTTCCCTAAAAATCCGGCAGTTACTACCCCGCCACGGCGGCGATTAATTTGCAGCATCAGCACCGCTGCCATAACCAAAGAGGAAACGGCCGAAGCCAGTGCCAAGCCGCCAATGCCCATAGCACCCAGTCCCACAAAGAGAAAGGCGGCCAAAAGGTTTACCCCAATCCCCAGGATGGATACTGCCATGGGAGTTTTTCCGTCTGCAATGGCATAAAAACTCTTATTCAGCACCTCGCAGACCCCATATCCTACCATGCCCACCGAGTAGTAAAACAATGCCGTTGCGGTCACGGCGGTGGATTCCGCCGTAAAAGCGCCCCGCTCAAAGACCACCCGTACCACCGGCTCTGCCAATGCCAGAAACAGGGCAGAAACCAAGGTAATAATCCAAAGAATCCAGCCAAGGGACTGCCTGGTCATACTGACAAACCCCTCTGCACCGGCTTCTCCGCTCATGCGGGATAGTTTGGGGAAGATAAAATTGGTAATGGCATAGGCAAAGACCCCTACCATGATAATGTAAATCTTGTTGGCCCAGTTCAGTGCCGAAACCGCACCGTCCCCAAGCCCCGAACCAAAAGACATATTGATGACATTGCAAAGAGGCTGTACCCAAGAACTGATGAGAACCGGCAAGGCCAGCAACGCCGCCTCCTTGAGGCCGGGGTCTTTGAGGCGAAAAGAAAGACGCCAGCAAAAGCCAAACTTCTTAAGCCAAGGCAGTTGGATGAGCAGTTGCAAAGCCCATGCCACCACCATGGATACCGCCACACCAACAAGGCCTAAGCGATTCCCAAAAATTCCTAAATAGAGAATCATGACACCGTTGGAAACTACGCTAATAAGGGACGGAATGGTAAACTGCCCGTAGGATTGCAAAATTCCTACCGCAATATAGGCCGCCGCCGTAAAGACGATAGAGGGAAAGAGAACCCGCAAAAGGCCTGCAGTCTGGGCCAGTTTCCCGGGGATTTGGGCATAGCCGGGGGTCATGACATAGACCAGCGGCTCTGCCAATACCATCCCCAAAAGTGCGGCCGCCATGGCAATAGTACAAACCACCGTCATAAAGGTATTGGCAAAGGCCATGGCCGAAGCCTCTCCTTCTGCCTCCATCCGTTTGTTAAAGACCGGCACAAAGGTAGAGAGAATGGCAACCCCTAGCACCATATCAAAAAATAAAAGGGGAATCTGGGTGGCGGTATTTAAGATATCGGATTCCATGCCTTGGCCGTAGATTCCCGCTACCATGGTTTCCCGCAGCAGGCCCATAAACTTGGCAAGCAAAATGATAACCGCCATCAACACCACGGTTTTGGCCGCCCCCGATTTGGAGGCCGATCCCTCTATCTCCGCCCGTTTCTCCTTCATATTGGTTTCTCCTTTTCGGTTTTCTTCTTATAATAAGTAGTATACCCTAAGTTTTTCATTCTGTAAATACTTGCAAAGAAAACGTAATAATCCTACGACCGATCTCGACAACATCCTAAACCCCCTAAACCAAAGAAAAGCCTTCTCCCTTAGGAAGAAGGCTTTTTGGGTATCCGGTTAGGGTTTTACATAATTATAAATACCGTCGTAAATCGCCTTGGCCACTGCCCTTTGCCAAGCCGGACTGTTTAAGTTCAGCGCCTCGGTAGGGTTGGTTAAATATCCCAGTTCAAGCAGCGTTGCCGGCATATCGGTTCGCCGCAGCACGGCAAAATTGGCTTGCCGGACCCCGTTATCCTTAGATCCCAGTTGCCGGACCACCGATGCCACAATGGATTGTGCCAACGCTTCTGCCACGCCGCCCAGACGGTAAACATAGGCCTCGAACCCGTTGGCTGACGGATTGAGAGAACTGTTGGTATGGATACTGACAAAATAGTCTGCCCCCCAACGATTCGCCATGTTGGCACGGTTAGACAAATCGGCGTTCTTGTTGGATAAGACGTTCTCGTCCCGGGTGGTTCGGTACTGCATGACCTCATAGCCGCCCTCCCGCAACAGCCGTGCCAATTCGTTGGCGACATTTAAATTGACGGCCTGTTCGGTTACGCCGTTCCCCACTGCACCCGGGTCCGGACCACCGTGACCCGCATCTACAAAAATCTTGGTTGCCATGGTTTCACCTCCTCTTTTTACTATATGAAATCTTTTGGAAATTGCCAATTTGCTCCATGGCGAAACAATTGACAATGCCAAGAAGAAACGATATAATAAAAGGGATTATGATGAAAAAATAAATCCCTTTTTTCTGTGTCGGGAGGCAGGTTTTATGAAAGAAATCAAAATCGGGCCCATCTGTTTAGGCCCCGGACATCCTATCGCCATCCAGTCCATGACCAATGTTCCCACCCATGACATTGCCGCAGCGTCTGCACAGATTCAGGCCTTAGCCGATGCCGGTTGCGACATCGTCCGTCTGGCTGTTCCTGATGAGGCCGCTGCCCTTGCCATGGAAAAACTGGTGGAAACCAGCCCTGTTCCCTTGGTGGCGGATATCCACTTTGACTATCGGCTGGCACTTCTTTGTATCCAGCGTGGCGTGCAGAAAATCCGGATCAATCCGGGGAATATCGGCGGCGAGGACCGTGCCAAAGCAGTGGCACTGGCAGCAAAGGCCAAGGGGATTCCCATTCGCATCGGCGTCAACGGCGGTTCTTTAGAGCCGGGGCTGCTGGAGCAATGCGGGGGGGATTTGGCCCGGGCCATGGTGGAAAGCGCCAAAGGCCATGTGGAAATTTTGAACCGGTATGACTTTGACGATATTGTTCTTTCCATGAAATCCTCCCATGTTAAAACCACCGTCAGAGCCTATCGGCTGGCACGGGAAACCTTTGACTACCCCCTCCATCTCGGGGTTACCGAAGCCGGCACTTACGAGGACGGGGTGGTAAAATCCGCCGTAGGCATTGGCGCTCTCCTTGCCGACGGTATTGGTGAGACGATTCGGGTTTCCCTCACCGACGATCCGGTACGGGAAGTAGAAACCGCCCGTCGAATCCTAAACGCCCTAGACCTTGGCGGCGACCGGATTCAGGTCGTGTCCTGTCCTACCTGCGGCAGAACCAAGATTGATTTAATTTCCATTGCCAAGGCCGTTACCGACGCCGTAGACAAAATTCCGGCCCGGCTGAAGGTTGCCGTCATGGGCTGTGTAGTCAACGGCCCCGGCGAAGCCAAAGACGCCGATATCGGTATTGCCGGCGGCGATGGTTGTGCGGTTCTCTTCCAAAAAGGAAAAGTCATCCGCAAGATTCCGGAATCCCAAATCATTCCGGTTTTGTTAGAAGAAATTCAAAAGATGGCGGGAAACTAAAAAACACTTTTCCCTCATCATAAAACAGAAGGTACGCTATGAAAACAGGAATTTTAGAATTATTTGATCAGGTCACCATTCCGGAACATCTGGCCAAGATGCTGGAGAAGACCACGCTTGAGGACTGCCGGATGCATCTTGCCCAAAACCGTATTGCAATCACTCTTTCTTCCCCCTCCTTTTTGAATCGGGAAGATCTTTTGGAATACCGGAACGCAGTGCAGCACTGCTATCATCTGGAAAAACTGGACCTTTATCTAAAATATCCCGGATTATCGCCGGATTCGGCTTATTTTCAAGATCTAATCCATGGTTTTTTATATGAAAACATCGCCTGCCGTATTTGTCTTGGCAGCGCAACCGCCGCCTTTGCTGACGGCGTTTTGACGGTGTCCGGCATTCGGGGCGGAGAGGAACTTCTCCAAAAACGGCGTTTTACCGATTATCTTTGTGATAAGGCCCGGGAAGAACTAGAGACCGCCATTACCGTAGAATTATCCTTTGAGCCTTTGGATCTGGAACGGTATTTTGCAGAACAAGAAAAACAACAACAAGCCATTTCTGCCAAAGCAGCGGCGCAACACGGCATTGCGGCGACCCCGTCTGCCGGTGCTGAGAAGGGAGCGCCTTCTGCTATGCCCGGCCTTCTTTTTGGCAAACATATCCCCCCCGAGGATTGCCGGAAAATCATCGACCTTTCCGAGGGGATGCATAACGCCGCCACCGAAGGCGAGGTTTTAACTGCCGAGGTACGGGAACTAAAACGAAACGGAAAACTGACCGGAAACATGGCCATTGACTTTCATTTAGGAGATGACAGTTGGGCCTGCTTTTGCAGCATCTTTGGCCGTACCGAGCGGCTTGGCAAGGCCAAGGCCGCCATCACACCGGGAAAACGGCTGCGGGTTCGGGGTAATTTTGAACTGGACGATTTTTCTCATAAACCCACCCTCAAAGTATCCGCTGCAGAACTTTTGGAAAACCTCCCTGTTCGTCAGGACAATGCCGAGGAAAAGCGGATAGAACTCCATTTACACACCAAGATGAGTGCCATGGACGGGGTTTCCTCGGTGGGCGATTTGATCAAACGTGCCGCCAAATGGGGGCATACCGCTATGGCTGTCACAGACCACGGCGTGGCACAGGCCTTTCCCGATGCCCACAAAGCCGCCTCTGCCATTCGAAAAAGCGGCGGGGAATTTAAAGTCATTTATGGTTTAGAGGGCTATCTCATCAACGATACCGACTCGGCAGCAGGACAGTTGGCCGCCCAAGGCAAAGGCGGCACCTACGTTGTTTTTGATATCGAAACCACGGGACTGAATCCGAAACTGGAGGAGATCACCGAAATCGGCGCCATCAAACTGGTAGACGGCAAAGAAACCGACCGGTTTTCCGCCCTGATTAACCCGGGCCGGCCGATACCTTCTAACATTACCCAATTAACCGGTATCTCCGACGAAATGGTTGCCGATCAGCCGGGCATCGAAACCATCCTGCCGCAATTTCTGGACTTTTGCGGCGATGCTACCGTGGTGGCCCATAACGCCGGCTTTGACACCGGATTTATCCGCCAAAAGGCGTTGCGGCTGGGTCTTCCCTTCCATAATAAAATCGCAGATACCCTCCGTCTCTCAAGAGAACTCTTTCCCCAAGCGGGAAAACATTCTCTGGACGCTGTGGCGAAACGGCTGGGGGTTTCTCTTGAAAATCATCATCGGGCGGTAGACGATGCCACGGCCACGGCGGAGATTTTCCTAAAATTTTTAGAGATGATCAGCGAGCAATCCGGAGGCAATGCCCAAGTTGTGAATATTGACACCAAGCCGGAACTTATTAAAAACCCTCGCTATCACATTATTTTATTGGCACAAAACAGTACCGGTCTTAAGAATCTTTATCAACTCATCTCCAAGTCTAATCTTAACTACTTCTATCGCAAACCTCTTCTTCCCCGCAGTATCATCGAACAATTCCGGGAAGGATTGATTTTAGGTTCTGCCTGTGAGGCAGGAGAGTTGTATCAGGCAGTGCTGGCCGGAAAACCCCAGTCCCAACTAGAGGAGATTGCCTCTTTTTATGACTATCTGGAAATCCAGCCCATTGGCAACGACAAATTTATGATTCGAAACGGCACCGTTCCCGATGAAGAGGCCCTACGGGAGATCAACCGGAAAATCGTCAGTCTGGGCGAGGGGTTGGGGATTCCCGTTGCCGCCACTTGCGACGTGCATTTTATGGACCCTGAGGACGAAGTATACCGCCGGGTGATGATGGGGGCACAGGAATTTGAAGATGCTGACCAACAAGCACCTTTATACCTTCGCACCACCGAAGAAATGCTGGAGGAGTTCTCCTATCTGGGAGAAGAAAAAGCCAAAGCGGTGGTGGTGGAAAACACCAACAAAATTGCCGCGCTTTGCGAGAATATCCAGCCGGTGCGGGATGGTTCTTATCCTCCCTCCATTGACAACTGTGAAGAAGATTTGGTGGCCATGTGCCATCAAAAGGCCCACGCCATCTACGGGGAGGTTCTGCCTCCCATCGTGCAGGCACGGATGGACAAGGAACTGGATTGTATTGTCAAATACGGCTATGCCGTGATGTATATGATTGCCCATAAACTGGTTAAGAAATCCAACGAAGCCGGGTATCTGGTAGGCTCACGGGGTAGTGTCGGCTCTTCCTTTGCGGCGTTTTTGTCCGATATTACCGAGGTCAATGCCCTCTGTCCCCACTACGTTTGCCCCAATCCTGACTGCAAACACAGTGAATTCTTCGAAAACGGTGAATATGCCGTAGGCCCTGATATGCCGGACAAGGATTGTCCCGTTTGCGGCACAAAACTAAAAAAGGACGGCCTGACCATTCCCTTTGAAACCTTTTTAGGCTTTAAGGGGGACAAGGTCCCCGATATTGACCTAAACTTTTCCGGCGAATACCAAGCCACTGCCCACAAATATGTAGGGGAACTCTTCGGAGATGAATACGTCTTTAAGGCAGGAACCATCGGTACTATTGCCGAAAAGACCGCCTTTGGATTTGCCAAAAAATACTACGAACTCAAAGGCATCGAAGCACCGGAAGCGGAACTGATTCGGGTCTCCCGGGGGATGATTGACGTGAAACGAACCACCGGCCAGCATCCGGGGGGGATTATTGTCTGCCCCAAAACTATGAATATCCATGATTTTTGTCCCATACAGCATCCGGCAGACAAAAAGGATTCGGATATTATTACAACCCATTTTGACTTTCATTCTATCCACGATAATCTCTTGAAACTGGATATTTTGGGTCACGACGACCCCTCTACCATCCGGATGCTGGAAGACTTGACCGGCGTTAATGCCATGGACATCCCTTTAGATGACAAAACCACCATGAGTCTGTTCTCCGGCACGGAGGCTTTAGGCGTCACGCCGGCTCAGATTGGCAGCGAGGTGGGGACCTTCGGCGTACCGGAGTTTGGCACCTCCTTTGTCCGGGGGATGCTAGTAGAAACCAAACCCTCTACCTTTGTGGAACTGCTGATTATCTCAGGCTTATCCCACGGCACCGATGTTTGGCTTAACAATGCCCAGGAACTCATCCATTCCAAGGCGGCCACCTTATCCGAAGTTATCGGTCTGCGGGACGATATTATGGTCTTTTTAATTCAGCACGGCTTAGAGCCGGGGATGGCTTTTCAGATTATGGAATTTGTCAGAAAAGGCCGGGCGGCCAAGGAGGGTATGCCCCCCGAATACGAGGAGGCCATCCGCGCCCAAAGCAGTATTCCCGCCTGGTATCTCGATTCCTGTAAAAAAATTAAATATATGTTCCCCAAAGCCCATGCAGCAGCCTATGTCATGATGGCCTTTAGAATTGCATGGTTTAAAGTCAACTATCCGGTGGAATTTTATATTGCCTACTTTACCGTCCGTGCCGATTTGTTTGATGCGGCACTGATGACCCAAGGCGTCGAAAAGGTTCGAAACGAAATGCGGAAACTCTCTATGAAATCCGCCGGGATGAGCGCCAACGAAAAGGCTCTCTATACCATCTTAGAACTCTGTCTGGAAATGTACGAGCGGGGAATCACCTTCCTGCCTGTGGATTTATACAAATCCCATGCAAGAAAATTCCAAAAGGTAGGCAACGCCATTTTACCGCCCCTTAATGCCTTTGCCGGCGTCGGCGATGCTGCAGCGGATGCTTTGATGGCCGCCGCACAAGACGGGCCTTTCCTTTCTCAGGACGATCTGAAAAACCGCGCCGGCATCAACAAAGCGGTGTTAGAAACCCTGCAGGAAAACGGCGTTTTACAGGGAATTCCCGAAAGCAGCCAAATCGGATTTTTCGATCTCATGACCAACCCCGATCTTTAACAACCGAAAATTTTTCTAAAGCAAGAAAAGAGGAAAAACCATGGAAATCCCACAACAACTGGCGCAGGAACTTGGCCTGAAACAATGGCAGGTGGATAACACCATTGCCCTTTTAGACGAAGGAAACACCGTCCCCTTTGTGGCACGTTATCGAAAAGAGGCCACCGGCGAACTCACCGACGAAGTGCTCCGTACCTTAGAGGAACGGCTCTCTTACCTTCGAAATATCCAAGCAAGAAAAGAGGACGTGAAACGGCTGATTGAAGAACAGGGGAAACTGACCCCTGAACTTGCCGCTGCTCTTGACGCCTGCCAGAAACTCACCGAGATTGAGGATTTATACCGTCCTTACCGACCCAAACGAAAAACCCGTGCCACCGTAGCAAAAGCCAAAGGGTTAGAGCCTTTGGCCGACCTTCTTGCCGCCCAATCCCCTTCGGTGGATCCAAAAGCGGCTGCTATGGCATATCTAAGTGAAGAAAAAGAGGTTTCTTCCATCGAAGATGCCTTGCAGGGTGCGATGGATATTCTGGCAGAGAGAATCTCGGATAACGCGGCATACCGAAAAAAGATTCGGGATATCACCTTCTCTTCCGGCATGGTCTGTACTAAAGCCACCGGCGAAGAGGACAGTGTCTACCAGATGTATTATGACTTTACCGAACCCTGCAGTAAACTGGCCCCCCACCGGACTCTGGCCATTGACCGGGGCGAAAAAGAAAAATTTCTCTCGGTTTCCATTCAGGCCGATGAGGAGAAGATTCTTTCCTATTTAAAGAAGAAGGAACTGCATAACGTCTCTTCTCCTTCCTCCTCCTATGTCGAAAGCGCTGTCAAAGACGCTTATATGCGGTTGATCGCCCCTTCTATTGAACGGGAAATCCGGGGAGAGTTAACCGAAACGGCCGGAGAGCAGGCTATGAAGGTATTTCAGGTAAATCTAAAAAATCTTCTAATGCAGCCCCCCATTTCGGATCAGGTGGTCATAGGTTTAGACCCCGGTTACCGCACCGGCTGTAAGGTAGGTGTGGTAGACGGCACCGGAAAGGTTTTAGATACCGGTGTCATTTATATCACCCATTCAGAAGGACAGAAACAGGCGGCAGCCGCCTATTTAAAAGAACTGATTCAAAAATATGATGTGGATTTGATTTCCATCGGGAACGGCACTGCCTCTAAAGAGACAGAACTGTTCACTGCAGAACTGTTACAGTCCATGCCGGGGACTAAGGTCCGCTATCTCATTACCAACGAGGCAGGGGCCTCGGTCTATTCCGCCTCCAAATTGGGGGCAGAGGAATTCCCCGACTTTGATGTAACACGGCGAAGCGCCATCTCCATTGCCCGCCGTGTCCAAGACCCCTTGGCCGAACTGGTTAAAATCGACCCAAAAGCCATTGGTGTTGGGCAATACCAGCATGATATGAACCAAAAACGTCTGGACGAAACCCTTTGCAGTGTGGTAGAAGACGCGGTGAACAGCGTGGGCGTGGACCTTAATACTGCCTCCGCCCCCCTTCTTTCCTACGTTTCGGGCATCTCGTCTACCATTGCTAAAAATATCGTTGCCTATCGGGAAGAAAACGGTCCTTTTTCCAGCCGAACCCTTTTAAAAAAGGTCCCCAAATTAGGGCCTAAGGCCTTTGAACAATCTGCCGGTTTTCTTCGGATTAAAGAGGCAAACAATATTCTGGATAATACCTCGGTACACCCCGAAAGTTACGGGGCGGCCGCCAGTCTCTTAGAAAAACTGGGATATACCCTTGACGATGTCAAAAACCATGCCCTGTCCGGTCTGCAATCAGCCGCAGAGGCCGCCGGAATTCCCGCTCTGGCAGAGGAACTGGGCATCGGCGCACCTACCCTTCTTGATATCATAGCAGAACTGATAAAACCCGGCCGAGATCCCCGCAGCGAGATTCCAAAGCCGGTTCTGCGGAGCGATGTTATGAGTATGGAAGATTTAAAGGAAGGGATGATCCTGACCGGCACTGTGCGAAACGTCATTGATTTCGGCGCTTTTGTGGATATCGGCGTCCATCAGGACGGCTTGGTGCATATTTCCCAACTCTCCGACCGCTTTGTCAAACATCCTATGGACGTGGTTTCCATCGGGGATGTGGTGAGGGTCAAGGTCCTCTCCTGTGACCTTGCCAAAAAACGAATCAGCCTGACCATGAAAGATCTGGAAGGAGATTCTGTTTAAAAATCGCTTTTTATCGTAAAACATAATATATCTATGAAATATCGTAAATAACGGAGGCAGTATGAAGTCATTTTATAAAAAATTCTTTCTTTTAATGCTGCCGATGGCATTAAAAGAGTTGATTTCCTCTTTGGTCAATCTCATGGACACCGTCATGGTGGGACGATTGGGAGAAACCGCCATTACAGCGGTGGGCATTGGGAATCAAATCTACTTTTTATACACAGTTTTCCTCTTTGGCATCAGTTGCGGTGCCGGTGTTTTCGCCTCTCAATTTTGGGGGACACAGGACAAAAAGGGAATGCGGCAGGTTTTAGGCCTGAATCTGATTCTTGGCCTCCTCCTCTCCCTCCTCTTTATAGGGGCGGTCTCCTTCTTTCCCGCGCAGATTTTTCAGGCCTTTCGGGGAACACCGGCTGTGATTCAAGAAGGAACGGCCTATCTGCGTATTGTCAGCATTGGCTATCTGGCTACCGCCATTACTACCGCCTTTGATATGAGCGTCTGTTGCAGCGAGAAGGCCTCCCTCCCCTTTCTGGTGCGGTTGACAGGCTTGGTGGTCAACATTTTCTTTAATTGGATTTTGATTTTCGGGAAATTAGGTGCGCCCGCCTTAGGGGTCAAGGGTGCGGCCATTGCCACCGTCATCGCCCGTTGTACCGAACTTCTCCTTATGGTTTCGGTGGTTTACGGCCGAAGGATGATCCAAGCGGCCAAACCTAAAGAACTCTTTTCTATTCCAAAATCTTTGTTTTTCCGTTTTTTTAAAACCGCAACACCGGTGATTTTAAACGAAGCGGCATGGGCCTTAGGAATGACCGCCTATTCCTTTATTTTTGCAAGAATCCGCCCCGACGCAATGGTAATAATTACCATTGTAAAGAATATCGAACAATTGATGATGGTCTTTTTCCACGGAGGCGGCAATGCGGCAGGGGTCTTTATCGGGAAAGCCGTAGGGGCAGGGGAATATGATCGGGCCTATCTCTATGCCAAAAAACTGGCCATCCTTTCGGTGGGCACTGCACTTTTCCTTTCCGCAGTTTTCCTCTTCTGCCGCCCCCTGATGCTTCTGCCTTACAACATTTCAGAAGCGGCCAGAAATGAATCCATGCGTTTGTTATGCATCACCGCTCTTTTGATGATTGTCAAAGCCCTAACCTTTTTGCTGATTGTAGGAGTTTTCCGCAACGGCGGGGACACACGAACTTCCTGTATCATTGATATCGGAACCGTTTGGTTTGTAGGGGTGCCGGTGGTTGCCCTTGCCGGATTGGTTTTCCGTCTACCTCTTCTTCCTTCTTATGCGTTGATGGGTTTGGAAGAATTGGTGAAACTTTGTCTTTCTCTTTGGTGGTTTCGCAGAAAAAAATGGATTAAAAATCTGGTACATCCTTCTCTTTCCCCCAAAAAGATATAAGATATTCCCCCTTTTCGGACTTTTGTTTCACATGAAACAAAAGTCCTCTTTTATTTTCATCTCCTTTTTCAATAAAAAAAGTACAAAGCCTCTTCTTCTATTGTTTCATGTGAAACATTTTCTTTGAAATTGACAAAATAACCTTGAATTTTCTTGATTCTGTGCTATAATAAAGAAAGAATATTACAAAGGAGGCGATTGTATCACATGGCAAAGGTCATTGCAATCGTAAACCAAAAAGGCGGCGTCGGAAAGACCACGACCTCTATCAATTTAAGTGCCTGCCTGGGACAAAAGGGAAAAAAGGTTCTTTTGATTGACAGCGACCCCCAAGGCAACACCTCCAGCGGTCTTGGTATTGATGGAAATAGTGCTTCTTTATCTGTCTATGACTGTTTGATTAACGGAAATACCGCAGAAGAGGTCATGGTGGAAACCGAATATAAAAATTTATGGCTTTGTCCGGGTAATATAAATTTAGCAGGGGCAGAACTGGAGTTGGTAGAGGCCGAAAAACGGGAATATCAACTAAAAGAGGCTTTAGAGTCTGTGCGGGATCGGTTTGATTTTATTATCATTGATTGTCCCCCGTCTCTTGGATTGCTTACCTTAAACGCTTTTGCTGCCGCCGACAGTGTTTTGATTCCTATTCAATGCGAATATTATGCCTTAGAAGGCCTTAGTCAGTTAACCCGTACAGTGAAAATGGTAAAACAGGGACTGAATAAAGACTTAAAAATTGAAGGAATTCTGCTTACCATGTATGATTCCCGTACCAATTTATCGGTACAGGTAGTAGAAGAAGTGAAAAAATACTTTGGTGCAACGGTGTATCAAACCATGATTCCCCGTAATATACGGCTTTCCGAGGCTCCCAGTTACGGAAAACCCATTATTGCCTTTGACCGACGTTCCAAAGGAGCCCAAAGTTATCAAAAATTAGCCAACGAAGTGATTCGCAGAAATCGCACATCATAGAGGAGGAAGCCTGACATGGCAGAGAATAAAAAACCGAAAAAAGCCATGGGCAGAGGCCTTGGGGCTCTGTTTATGGACCATCCCGGCGGGGATGTAGAAGAAGTAAGAGATATTGTGCAGGAAATTGAGGCCATTGGCATGCCGTCGCCGGACGAGAAGAAGGTCGTTCTTTTAAAAACCGTGGATATTGAACCCAATAAGGGACAGCCAAGAAAGCATTTTGACCAAGAAAAGTTGGAATCTCTGCGGGATTCTATTGCGGTGCACGGCGTGGTGCAACCCATTTTAGTAACCCCCACCAAAAGCGGTACCTACCGGATTGTGGCGGGAGAGCGGCGATGGAGAGCATCCAAACTGGCCGGATTGAAGGAAATACCTTGTATTATCCGCAGTTTTGAAGATCAGGAAGTGATGGAACTTGCCTTGGTGGAAAATCTCCAGCGGGAGGACTTAAATCCCATTGAAGAGGCAGAAGGATATCAAAAACTCATTGATACCTTCCATTTAACCCAGGAAGAAATTAGTAAAAAAGTAGGAAAAAGCCGCAGCGCAGTAGCCAATTCCCTACGGCTGAACCATTTGGGGAAAAAGGTAAAAGAACTTTTAGTGGAAGGTTCTATTACCCAAGGCCACGCCCGTGCCCTGCTTTCTGTAGAAGAGGAAGATGTCCAACTTGCATTGGCCCAGCAAATTATCGAAAAGCAATTAACGGTGCGGCAGATTGAGGCCATGGTTGCCGACTTAGGAAAGGAAAATAAAAAGAAATTAAGACCGGTAAGTCCTTTGATGCAGAAATATATCAAAGAAATTGAAGACTCTCTCAAAACCCGTTTTGGAACAAAAGTGAAAATTCGGGAAGGTTCTAAAAAGGGAAAAATCGAAATCGAATATTACAGCAAAGAAGATTTAGAACGTCTGTTATTTGAACTCCGTCGTTAATTCGACAAAAATCGACAGTCTAAAAAATAGGGTAAAATCTTAAAAAAGATAGTTTTTAATGAAATACCCTTCCAAATTATAAAAAGCGGCTCAAAACTTAAATTTTTGCGTTTTTTTGAGATTTGGATGAAACACCATAAGGAGTGAATGTTTTGTCAGAAGAAAAAAGGAAATTTAAAAACCTAAGCACCTATGCGGTGGTAATGTTACTTGCGATGGTTCTTTTAATTATTATTGCTGCTATGGCAGACCATCGGGAACAGCATTATGAAAATCAAATTCAACAACAAGAACAAACCAATCTAAATTTTCAAAACGAGATTGTAAAAATCAAAGATGAAAATTATAATCTCAAAAAAGAATTGGAGCAACTCAAAAGCGAAAAAGAAAGCGGAGAAAAAAATCTCACCTTTTATCAGTCTTTGCAACAGGCATGGGCACTGTACGGACAGGGAAAAGAGGAAGAAGCACGGGAAAAAATAAAAAATATCCCGGAGGACACCTTAACCCAGGAACAAAAAGAAGAGATAAAAGTATTACAAAACTTGCTATATTAAAAGTTCAAAGGATAAAAAGACAAAAAGAAAGGAATCCGTTGTTATGATAGATATGAAATTATTAAGAAATGAAACAGAAACCGTCATGGCCGCCTTGGCACGCCGCAAGGAAAAGGTAGATATTGAAGGTCTTTTGGCACTAGATAAAGAGCGGCGGGAATTATTATATGAGGCAGAGCAGAAAAAGGCCAAACAAAATGAGGTTTCCAAAAAAATTCCGGCCATGAAGAAGGCAGGGGAAGATACCACCTTGGTTTTTGCAGAAATGAAACAACTTTCTGCTGACATCAAGGATTGTGACGAAAAATTGCGGGAACTGGATGAGAAAATTCTTGCCCTTTCTTATACCATTCCAAACCTCCCCAATCCCTCTGTGCCGGATGGAGACAGCGACGAAGATAATATTGAAATACGGCGTTTTATGGAGCCTACCGCCTTTGATTTTGAACCAAAAGCCCACTGGGATTTAGGAAAAGAGTTAGGTATTTTAGATCCGGAAACCGCTGCAAAAATTACCGGTACTCGGTTTACCGTCTACCGTGGCGCAGGCGCCCAATTAGAGCGTGCGATTATGAACTTCTTTTTGGATACCCATACCCAAAAACATGGATATAAGGAAATTTTCCCGCCTTTTATGGTCCACAGAAACAGTATGATCGGGACCGGACAACTTCCTAAATTTGAAGAAGATGCTTTTAAAGTCGCCGATACCGATTATTTTCTCGTTCCTACGGCAGAGGTTCCTGTTACCAATATGCATCGGGATGAAATTTTAGATGGGGACGATCTTCCCATTCAATACTGTGCCTATACCGCATGTTTTAGAGCCGAGGCCGGTTCTGCAGGCCGGGATACCAGAGGCTTAATTCGGCAGCACCAATTCAATAAAGTAGAACTTGTAAAATTCGTAAAGCCGGAAGAATCTTATGAGGAACTAGAAAAATTAGTCAGTGATGCAGAGGATGTATTAAAACTTTTGGAAATTCCTTATCGTGTAGTAAAAATCTGTATCGGAGATTTAGGTTTTACCGCTGCCATGAAGTATGACATTGAAGTTTGGATGCCCAGTTACGGAAGATTTGTGGAAATCTCCTCTTGCAGTAACTTTGAAGATTTCCAATCACGCCGTGCCAATATCCGCTATAAAAATTCCGCCAAGGATAAAGCACAACTGGTGCATACCTTAAACGGATCCGGTGTTGCCATCGGCAGAACCACGGCTGCTATTTTAGAAAATTATCAAAATGCAGACGGCAGTATTACAGTTCCTAAGGTTCTTCGCCCCTATTTAGGCGGGAAGGAAATCATCACCGCAGAATAAATTCTTCGAAAGAAAGAGAGGATCATCAATATGATAACAGGAAATGTTATGGTGGGCCAATCAGGAGGTCCGACTGCAGTTATCAATGCAAGTTTAGCCGGCGTATACCACGCCGCAAAAGAAGCAGGAATTCCCCATATCTACGGAATGCAAAACGGAATTGAAGGATTATTACAGGGACGCTATCTGGACTTAAAAAACCGCCTTCAAACCGCCGCAGATTTAGAACTATTAAAAAGGACACCCGCTGCTTATTTAGGGAGTTGTCGCTTTAAAATGCCCAAAATAGAGGAAGCAGAAGAGGTTTATCAGAATCTTTTTGAAATTTTAAAATCTTTGGATATAAAGTATTTCTTTTATATCGGCGGTAACGACTCCATGGATACCATTTTAAAACTTTCTGATTATGGAACATCGGTGGGAAGTCCGATTCGTTTTATCGGCGTTCCTAAAACCATCGACAACGACTTGGCCATTACCGATCATACACCGGGATTTGGCAGTGCTGCAAAATATGTGGCCGCTACCATGAAGGAAATCATCAGAGATAGTAATGTCTATGATATGGAATCGGTCACCGTAGTAGAAATTATGGGAAGAAACGCAGGCTGGCTGACAGCGTCTTCCATTCTCTCTAAGGGGGAAGATTGTCCGGGTCCTGATCTCATTTATCTTCCGGAATCTCCCTTTGATATCGAAGATTTCTTAGAAAAAATCAATAACCTCCGAAAGGAAAAGAAAACCATTGTTGTAGCGGTTTCGGAGTCTTTAAAAGACAAAGACGGAAATGTTTTCTGTGCAAAATCTACTGCACAAACCGACTCTTTCGGCCATAACATTCTCTCAGGAACAGCCCTTCATCTTTCTGATATCATTCATGAAAGATTGCAGATTAAAAGCCGGGGTATTGTTTTAAATACTCTGCAACGCTGTGCTGCACATTTTGCTTCCTATCAGGATATGACCGAAGCCTTTACCGCAGGGACAACTGCGGTGCAGGCAGCCATCAAAGGACAGACCGGAGAAATGATTATCTTCCGCCGTATCAACGATGCGCCGTATCAAATGGTTGCAGAATCTTACGATATTCATCAGGTAGCCAATGAGGAGAAAACCGTTCCCAAAGAATGGATTATCAATGACGGCACCTATATTGCAGAAGATTTTATTACCTACTGCCGTCCTTTAATTTTAGGAGAGGTCCAACCTTTTATGGCAGAAGGTCTTCCCCTTCATTTAAAATAAAAAATATAAAAAAGACGGTTTTTAAACCGTCTTTTTTTCTATACCTGAAAATGAAATACCCCCCGTCTCAAACGGAGGGTATTGATTTGCGCATTGAAAGAAAATCAAACTTATTTATTGATGAGGTCTTTCAACTTGCTGCCTGCCTTGAAAGTAGGAACTTTTGCAGCAGCAATCTTCATCTCAGCACCGGTCTGAGGATTTCTGCCGGTTCTTGCAGCTCTTTCTCTTACTTCAAAGCTACCGAAACCAACCAGCTGAACACGATCGCCAGCCTTTAAAGCACCCTCAACAGAATCAATGAATGCTGCCAATGCTGCTTCTGCATCTTTCTTAGAAAGATTTGCTTTTTCAGCGATTGCCGAAACCAACTCTTGCTTGTTCATTTCAACACTTCTCCTTTATAATTGGATATAATTAATTTTATTATCTTCATTTTACTATAAAAAATAAAAAAATACCAGTTGTTTTTATAAATTGTTTAAAATTTGTATAATTGCACAATTTTAAATGAAAATAGAAATTAAGGAATATCATTTTTTGTTTATTTTCTACATTTTTTTTCTAAAAATCTCTCTTTTTTCTTTTTCTATTTCTCTGCCATAGAAAAAAGGAAGTCAAAAACTCTTTCATCAAGAGACGGGACGGTATGACACTTTTATATTTCTTTATATATATAATATCTATTTATTATTATGGTTGTTGCTGTTGTTGGGGGTGTGGAAAGTGTGAAAAAGGGAAAAGGACCAAGCAAAATAAGAAGAAAGAGGGGTAGAAGAAACTATGGATAACCTTGTTTTCTTTTCCACACAATCCACATAGACGGAAAGGAGAAATTTTTATCAACATCCCGTCCACATTTTATAAACAGGGAAAGTGGGGATTATTAAAAATTTAAAAAGTAAAATTTCTAAGGATTCTCCTTTTTATAGAAAGGGAAAGAGGTTTGTAAACACCTCTTTTTTGTATAATAAAAACCACGGCCTAAAGCCTTCCCTGTGTAAGGGAAGGTGGCAAAACCGGAGGTTTTGACGGAAGGGTTGTTGGTAACAATCCCTCAGGCTCGCCTTGCTCGCCAGCTCCCTTTACACAAGGGAGCCTATTTGAAAATCACTTTATTTAATCATTTATGGGTAGTAGGTAGCCAGAGGGCTATGCCCAAAAATGAAAAACCCCCATATCGGGGGTTTTTTTTAAATATTGACGGAATAATTGGGAGATTCCTTGGTAATGTTTACATCGTGGGGATGGCTTTCTTTAAGACC
>JAZRPL010000020.1:0-2485 GCA_045649245.1 Ructibacterium sp. | reverse complement strand
TTCGGATGCCGAACTTGCCGCATTACTAAAAAAGCCCGACATTCGGAAAGCAACCTTTGCCGAATATCGGGATTGGGTGATTATCAACTTTTTATTGAACTGCGGCAGCCGAGCCGCGACAGTTAGAGCAATTCAAATCCGCGATGTGGATTTGGATGGAGGGATGGTATTCTACCGCCACACGAAGAACAGAAAAGCCCAGGTCATTCCCCTTTGTAGTGCCATGGTAGCCATTCTGCGGGAGTATCTGCGGCACAGAGGCGGGGAGGCGGCTGATTACCTCTTTTGCACAGAAACCGGCTCTCAACTGACGGAGAACGGTCTGCGGCAATCCATAGCAAGGTATAACACGCGGCGGGGTGTCCAAAAGACAAGCATCCATCTGTTCCGCCACACCTTTGCCCGAAAGTATTTGATTGATTGTGGCGGCGATGCCTTTACTCTGCAAAAACTCTTGGGGCATAGCACCCTTGCCATGACGAAACATTATTGTGCGATCTTCGACGCGGATTTGACGAAGAATTACGACAACTTCTCCCCGCTGGCACAACTCAAATCCAATAGCACAAGAATAAAGATGGACGCGGGACGGAGATAAAAGGGCATAAAAATAGAGGGACAGCCGCAAGTGCTGTCCCCCTTTTGTCGTTTTGGAGCAAAGGAGTGTTATGACCCCCGCATTACTTTCACAAGAAAATTATACCAAAAAATTTTCCAAAAGTCAAAAAGCGGGGGTTGGGATTAGTCAATGTATTTCTCTGTATCAAAGGTGATTGCATTTTCTGTCCCGCGTTGGTGCATCCAAAAGTCAGAGCAACCGCAGCAAGTAAAAATCCATCCTTGCTGTTCTGCGGGGAGTGCGTTCAGCATTTCCGCAACCTCTTTCACAGTTTTACCACGAACAGAAATAACAGTATTTTTTGCAACATAAGGCATAATCAATAACTTTCCTTTCTTTTTTCTTTCTATAAATATTATAACATTTATTTTTATAAAAATCAAAAAAGGGCTTTTGATTTGGTGTTTCATAAACTTTTTTCGAGTAGCACGCGACACGGAAATGACGATGCCTTTCGGATGTGGCGGGAGATTTTGAACCTCCCGCCTTTATTTACAAGATGCTTTCCAAGATGGATTTTGCATCTACTGATTTCGTTTCCCATCTTTCCCAATTCTCTGCTTTTGGGATTTGCGTGTTGAGAATTGGATTATACTTGCGGATGTATTCGCCCTCTTTCTCTCCGATTTCCGCAAGTTTGTCCGCGTATCGGCGGCTCTTGGCATAATACAAAACATCAAAGCCGATGTTGTGTCCTTTGCGTCGTGCCTCCGCCATGATGCGGTATTTCTTTTCTGTCCCCATTTGGATGCCTGCATAATGCTGTGCAATCCGCCGCAGCATATTTCCGCTCTTTCCAATATAGACAATTTCGTTATCAACCTTTATGCAGTAAATTCCTGCAAATTCATACTTTGCCGCAAGTCCTTTGTGTTTTAGCCAGTTATACGCATTATCTTCATAGTTTGCCATTAGAATACAAACTCCGCCTTTTTCGGCTGCTCTATTGGCTTGGGTCTGCTTTTACCCTCTGCTATTGGTCGGGAGATTACTATTTCTTTGATTTGCGGCTTTTGGATTACTCCCTCCCCCGAGGTCAATCCATTATTTATCCCCGTATTATTTGGGGTATCTGTCATATTATTTATTTCTATATTCTCCGGCAATACAGAAAGACCGACAGAGGCTTCTTGTTCGTCGCGGCACGGATTTTCTTCAAAATCCAATCCGTTTGCCGACACTTCTTTTTGCGTCTGCGTGGCGGCTTGTGGGACTTCGTAGAACTCAAAGGTGTTTCCGGTGGATGGCACCAAATAGCCCCGATCTACGAGTTTATGGAACTGGTCATGGTATGTAGAGCGAGCCATACCAATGGCTTGTCTAACCGCCACGGGGGACAGAGCAACAGTATAATTGTTTGCGTTGGATGCGAGATATAGATACAACTGCAAGGCATGAGCACCGAGATCACGGGACGCGGCTTGCCAGTTTTCGTTTTTGATACCGAGGAAATCAGACTTCGCGGCTTCTCTATGAACACGCACCATTCTTTGGTTGGGGAAAGTAATTGGAGGCATACCCTTTTCCTCCTTACTTACCGAGATCGTTCAGCATATCACGCAGCTGCTTCAATGCTTCATCCTCTAAACGGATGCTGATGCGGGATAATACATCTTCGGTGATTTCTCTTTTCATTTGCTCCATTTCGCGGCGGTGTTCTTCCCCCGCCATAATTTTGTTGTGTGCAAACATCAAACTCAACTGTGCTTGCATCTTTTGGTCTAATCCGCTGATAAAATAGCGGAACATATCTTCTTCACGACGATTGTAGGCCATAATTTTTCTCCTTTATTTTAGAATTTTTATATATCAAAAGTGCGGGAAATGTTTTATTATTCCTTTACTTTCTATATAAATTATACCAAA
>JAZRPL010000019.1:0-9372 GCA_045649245.1 Ructibacterium sp. | reverse complement strand
AATAAGGGTAGAGTTCGTTGCAACTAACTCCCCATTTTTTTCCGGCCGATCCCGTCCAGGATCCGGCCAGCACGCAACAGGCCACGCCCGCAATCATAACAGAATTGTATGCACAAATATCTGAAAAGTCGAACACACTATTTCACTCTCTCATGGTAAAATAAAACTTGGGTAACATTGCCCTCATATAGGAGATAAACATATGATGCATATTAAACTGATTGAAATTCTTGACGATTTTCATGCTGCTCTTATCAGCATCCAGCACGCTCTAAACGCTTACAATGCGCCGGTGGTCACATTGGATGAGTTGAAAAAACGTGTCACCACTGCAAATGATTCTTTTGTCGCTATGGCCGTTTCTGAGATATGGGAATCTGTTGACAGCACGATCAAATGCGTAAATCTTGCGCTTGATTTGTGTGACTTTATTGACTCTTTCGATTTCCCCTTTAACGTAAACGCAGAGTGGCATGCTCATTATAGATCAGCAGAGGAAACAATCAGATCTATCCAGTCCAAACTATCCAGCATAGCAGTAAAAGAATATAAACTTATATGAAAGGAGATATCATTATGGCAATGACTTATAAGCAAAAAGCAAATCTTGTCATGAAACTGAATAAGCGTATGCGTGACATTATCAATAAAACCGGATTCAACACTGCCGAATTCTCCTATTGGGAAAACAGAATAGACACAATGACAACAACAACGGCTTACACCTCAGATGATCAGGAATATCATCTTTTATCACGTTCCCGGAAAGATATTGAATCATACTCAGATGAGGATCTGCAGAGATTAGAGAAGAGCACACGCACATGGTCGGAGATCAAAAGAAACGTTGTGCAATCTATGAAAGAGCAGCAGAAAAAAGAGATTGAAAACGTGTCGGATTTGGATGAGGGTGATTACCTCTATCGGGGAATGCAGCCAACAATGAAAGAAATAAATCAATTTCTTGAAATGAGAAAAACCATAAATGAATGGTTTGAGGAGAATTCTGACCTTGTTTATGCATTACTTGAATCTACCGGATGGGCAGATATCCAGCAGCACACGACAAAAGAGATCATGGAAAAAGTAAAGGAATTGCGTGCATCATCGGATTATGGAAACAAGCAATATAACATAGACGAGCGTGACCGGCTCCGGGCAGAATACCGGGCACGGCGTAAAAAGGTAGAGGCACGGATTGCTCTTTCAAAGGGGTGAATAAATGAGATACTATTATGACCAGCATAACAGCCTGATATTAGAATTCAATTATCCGGCTGATTCGATGTGCATGCAATTCCCGAAAGAGGATGTATCTTTCGATGTGATCAAAACATATAAGGGTGAGAAAACGGCCACAACAAAATATATCCGGGTGAATCTATCTTTGGATATAGAAACGACAACGGTCTTTATGTTTTCCGTGCCATACATTATAACAATATCCCTGCAGCATCCCCATCAAGATCAATTTTACGTTTACCACTGCAGAACGTGGGGAGATTGCCAGAATCTGCTGGATGATATCGCCAAACATTATAAGATCGGCCACAATAAGAAAACACGCACAAAAAGGGTTCTATTATGCCTTGTGCACAATCTATCTTATGAATTCTATTTCTGCCGTCATGAGCTTTCCTTTGATTTTGATAATTGGGGTTTCTTTGCAAAGGAAAAACGCAAGTGCATGAAAGCAACCTTATCCAACGGCATCGAGTTTCGGGATTCTTTAGCCTTAACAAACTGCTCCCTGCAGCAGCTGGCCAAAATGTATACGAAGCATAAGAAAACAAAAGACCTGGATTATTCAAAGATCCGAAACACGAAGACCCCTATGGATGATCAGGAATACCGATATATTAACGATGACGTCATTATCCTAAACGAATTTGAAGATTTCTTTTTCGACAACTTTTGCATGGCCGGCGAACGCCCACCTTTAACAAATACCGCACGGCTTCTCTTGCGTGTCAAGAAAGCAATGGTTGCATCCAATTTCAATCAGGCGGCCGTTGCTCTTATTCAACCGTCCGTTGTCAAGATCCTTTGGGAACAGCGTTATCTGTTCCGGGGAGGGCTTGTGCATGGGAATATCAAATATATAAATGAGGTGCTCAGGGTTCAGATGAGGGATATTACTTCATCTTATCCTTATTCTATGCTTACAAAATATTTCCCGGTTTCGGAGTGGCTTGTGCATACTTTATCGGTTACAAGCTGGGCATTTGATAAGGAACCTGCAGAATTTCTTGAGCTTCTCAGCAACAAGTGCTGCAAGATGGTTGTAATCTATTATGATCTCGAGGCCACAACCGACCACAGCTATGAATCACGCTCAAAGGTAATAGAATATATACCTATTGAAAACGATCCCGTCTACGGCCTCGACAACGGCCGTATCCGGCGTGCGGAATATGTAAAAGTAGCACAAACAGAACTGGATTACCAGATATACAAAATGCTCTATCACTATTCCATGTGTGAGATCGTCAGCATCGAGATCTCTGACCGGGGCAAGCTGCCGGATTTCCTCTTAAACTGTCTGATCGAGGATTACAAGGCAAAGAATGATCTGAAGTCTGCAGGCCTTGCCGATACGCCGGAATATGCCTTAAAAAAGGTTGACGTTAACACCTATTTCGGCATGCTGGTAAAGGCGGTATATCAGGTCAACGTGGGCTATAATAACGGGGATTGGTGCGACACAAAAACGATGCTCTCAGAGATCCAGAAAGAAGTAAATGAACGATTCCTGAGTTATGATTGGGGGATCTGGGTATGTGCTCATAGCCGGTTTAAGCTGGTTGATATGCTTATCAGAATCGAGCTTGCAGGCGGTCACGTCTGTTATTATGATACGGATTCCCTAAAATATATCCCGGACGAACATGGCTATTGTGATCAGATCTTTGAACTGGAAAACAAACGCATCCGAGACGAAAACAAGAAAAATCCCCTGCTGCAGGATCCATGCTTTTATGGCAAGCCGGGTCGGGGTATCGGTGAATGGGATGACGAACTGTCCAATAAATTGTACTCTAAACCGTTCCCGGTATTATTCAAAACATTAGGTGCCAAACGCTATATGTATTATCGTTCGGTATCTGATTTCAAATGGAATCCAAAAACCTGCTCTTGGGAACAATCCGAGGTAGGCTGGCATTTATGCGTTGCCGGGCTTCCGAAGGTTGCCGTTGACCTGCTGCCGGATGATCCAATGCAATTCTTTTCTATATATGGTTTCAGTTTTGAGGGGGAAGATACCGGCAAGCTCCGCCCGATCTTCCATGATGAACCATATACGATCGAGGTCCCTGATGATGAGGGTAACAGCGAATGGATAACAGCGCAATCCGGAATAACCCTAGTGCCGGTTGATTTTGACATAACCGACAAGAAACTTTATACTTTATTTGAGCAGGTGCAAGCATACAAACAAGGCAGAATAGGAGAGATACAAGCATGAAAAAGAAAGAAACGATCATCCAAGAGCAACCCGACAACACCATCGAAGAGATCAGCACCGAATCATGGTTCTGTTCTCGGGGCTATACTCCCCCGTCAAAGTGGGATTGGAAACTGATCAAAAAGGAATGGAATAAACTGAAAATGCCGAAAAATGTTGCCTATGATCCATTCCATGTGCCGTTTGATGTAAATAATATCAATCACTGCAGCTATTACTTTTTTGCCAGTAAACGAGGCGTTGGAAAAACAACCTCAATGCTTTTACTGGGTCTGATCCTGTTTAAGTTATACGGCGTTGTGATCCAATATATCCGGCAAAAGGAAGATATGCTACGGCCTAAGTTTGCTCAGGAACTCATGAAAACAATATTGGAATGCGGTTATATTGAAAAGCTCACCGAGGGGCGTTGGAATTATGCCTACTATTATGCGAATAAATGGGTATTTTGTAAGCTGTCGGAATCCGGAAAGATTGAGGAAAAAACTGCAATTCACTTTATGTATGAGCTATCTATCGATCAGAGTTTTATATATAAAAGTAATTACAATGCGCCGCATGGGGATTGGATTGTATTTGATGAGATGCTCGGCAGAAAATATGAGCCGAATGAATTTATTTATTTCATGGATATCCTGAGCACCATCATACGTAAAAGGCAGGGCGTGCGCATCATACTTTTGACAAATGCAATCGATGAATACAGCGAATATTTTGAAGAGTTTGAGATTGAGGAACAGCTCAAAAAATTAAAGCGTGGGGATTGCGATATCTGCACAAGCTCCGGCGGCACGAAAATATATGTTGAAAAGATTGACCAGAATGACAAGAATGCAGCACGCCTCAATAAAGAATACTATGGATTTAAGAACCCGATGTTATATGCCATCACGGGTGAGGGTGATTGGAATGTTAAGATCTGCAAGCATTGGGATATCGATGATGAGGATGCTGAACTGATCGACCGCACGCATTATATCAAAATGGGTCTGAATCTGGTGAGATTGGAACTTATGCGCTCCACAAAATATGGATATCATGTAAGGATCCAGAAAGCAACTAAGATCTATCCGGATAGCATTGTTTATACAATGGATGAGATAGAGGATGCACGTTTCAGGCACTCTAAAGGATATAGCCTGGTTGATCGTTTCCTGTGGGATCTGCTGGCTAAGGATAAATGGCACTATCGCACGAACAGCCAGAAAAACTTTGTAGACAAGTACACTTTAATTTGTTAATATTTAATTGGTCATAACGGTATCTCCTTTATGCCTACTTTGAACGAAAAGCCCCCGGAATCCTTGCGGATGCTCCGGGGGTTTTTTGTCAGCGAATGATAACGCCGGTCTTGAAAGCGGATCTGATCTTTTCTGTCTCTGCATCGGTGCAGGGGATCCCATCCAGTATGATATCATCAGCCTGTGTAAATCCGCTGCAGCTGCTAATCTTTTTGGTCTTTAGCAGCGGGAACCCTTTTTCTTTTCCGTAATTGGTCGGGAAATGCGGCACCGGCCGCTCTATGATCAGGTAGGGGTATCTATGCCCCATAATGGAAGCGGATGCATTGTAAGGGTTGCTCATCTGCATGCTGCCCTGTGAGGCCTGAGCCGTATTGATCGCACTTGCTGCCACGCCGCCGACATTTCCGGTTGCAATACTTGCAGCCATTCCCCCGGCATTGGAAACCATACCGCCAAACATAGACGCATAAGAAACCCCACTCACCGGGCAATGAATGCATGCGCACCCGGAATATTGGCCGACCTGTGAATACATCTTGCTCTGGTGCCTTGTCACTGTGCTGTAGACAAATGCGATAAAGGAACCATCTACCACGTTGAAACGGTATTTGATATTCAGTTCGGCACTCTGCCAGAATTCCGGCTTTAATTCCACAAAACCATAAAACGGCAGGAACAAACGTGCCCGGCACTGGTAATCGACAAACGAGGTGAACGTCTCATCAATTTTGATCGTGCCAAGATCCTTTTCGACATAATCACTTGATACCTTTGCGCCCTTTATGCCGGTGAGTGTTCTGGTGCCGACCTTGATATCCTCATCGGATCCTGCAGGAACATCACAAGGGATCATATGCACCGATACGACATAATCAATCAACTTGCTGTTCCAGATAGCATCCGACAATGCGACAATCGCCGTCCATACGTCCGTACTTGCCGAAACATCCGGGAAAAGTGTATCACCCAACTGATTGAGGGATCCGGCACTGCATCGGTAAATATTCACAAAACCGAGTGCACTGATCCCCGGCGGTAAAGGCGACGGCACAAAAGGATCGCTTGTATCATCAAATGTCGGTCCGGGGCCGCCGGATCCCCCGCTGCCGCCATCCCCCGGGCCATAACCGCCCGGCTCGGATTCAGGGCCAAGATCGGGATCTGCCATCTTTTCCTCGGGCATTGCATTGTCCAAAACGTTTCTGAACCCCTGTTCATTGGCAACATATATTTCGCCCTCACATTGCACGATTCCGGAATTATAATCTCTCAGGTTATATATAAATCCGCATCCATAACCCAAATGACCGCCGGTTGTGATCGTGCCGGCAACGACATACACATTTACTTCCAGATTTCCATATTCAGTGATAGGCCGCCATGATCCAACATCCGTATATGATACCGTTCCCCCGGATATTGTTTTCTTCTGCAGCACAACACGTAAAACCTGATTATTATCATTGTAACCACGTAATACCAGAGATGGTGATGCAATCGGATTATCATATTCATCATGCAACTGTAATTCGATAAAAGTTGCAAGATTGTTTGCGCTGGTTGCTCCGATTGTCGTTAATCTTGCAAAGATATCATTGATCGTGCCGCTCCCGACAATATCATTTTTACATGGTTTATAATATTGGTTCCATATAAGTGGTGCTGTTTCGCCGTTTGTGAAAGGTTTCCATACAACAAAACCATCCCCATAAATAGGATCACCATAGCTCGGCGCTGATGATAAATCCATCATGGGATTGAGATATCCTGTGATCAGGCCTGCAACACTCTTAAAACTTAATCTAAAATCATTCATATTGTCACCCCACTGTCATCAGAATATAGGAAAAATCATCCAAGCTGATCGGAAAGTTTTTGGATGCAACTTTTTCATAGCCTAGTGCCGTATATTCTGCATCCCTCAGATATCCGTTTGCGTCATTTTGATTTCGTGTGATCGTTGCCGTGCATTGTTTTATTGCTGCTTGGAAACTCTCCAGCGGGTCGCTCTCCAACGTCAGCTCCATCACACCATTGATCAGGCTCTTACGGTCGGTAATATAATAATACCGCTGATAGGTATCAATATATGCATAATTCAGAGATGCAAGTGCTGCAGCCTGAGCCGAGAAAGAAACCACCGGCCGGTCAATGCTGCAGCCATCTTTTAGAGTGATCGTGTGCGTGCTGGTTGCTGCGGGAATCGTTTTGCCCATCACCTTAGGATCATCTGTAACCTGATATAAACTCATTGTTATCGCCATATCAATCCACCTCACAAGATAAATATGTATAACCGCCGATAAATTCACGGATCGCAAGCATCACGATATCATACTTTAATAGATCGATATCCGATGCCAGCATCTGCTGAGAGGTTGTCACGCCGATATTTCCATATCTTTCCAGCGTATAACTGTCAATATCGGTTCCGCTGTGCGTGGTTGTTTCTGCTCCGAGCTTTTCATTGACAAGGCCATTGGTAAAACCGTGCGTGTCCCGGTAGGATCCGCTGGTTTCCCGGATGATTCCATCGGTAAAGCCGTGCTGATCCTTATAGGATCCGCTGGTTTCTTTTACAACCCCGTTTTCCGTCTGGCCATGCTGATCCTTATAGGTGCCGGATTGCTCCACAATGCGCCCGTCCGTATATCCGTTCTGATCCTTTGTGCTGCCGGTGATCTCTTTGGTGATCCCGTTGGTAGTATATCCATGCTGATCCGTCACGCTGCCGGCAATGCCTTTTGTGCTGGCTGTCTGGCTTTCCGTGTCCTCGGATGCGTTCACGAAAGTTGATGCATCATCTGCAGATATCTTATGCGTTTTTGTGATCGTTCCAGGGGTTTCTGTTTCCAGATAGTTGCTATAACTCTTGGTCACTGAGGAATCATCTTTTGTGGTTTCCTTGTATTGATCGTTGGAATGCTCCACATAGGAATCATCGGTTGTGGTTTCCTTATAACCGTCAAAGGATCTCTCCACAAAGGTATCATCCGTTGTGGTCTCTTTGAAATCGGTATGCGTGCGCTCCACAAAGGTATCATCCGTTGTGGTTTCCTTAAAATCGGTATGCGTGCGCTCCACATAGGAATCGTCTTTTGTAATATCCTTGCGGTTCGTAAAGGAAAGTCCGACCGTTTCCCCATGGGTAAAGCTGCCGGATCTCTCTTCATGAGATCGGTAGTTTTCCAGAGGGTTGAATTTCTGATCCAGAGCATACAGCCTTGCCATATACATATCTTTTCTGGATGCCATCCATACCCGGTAAGATGATATAAAATCATCCGCCAGATATTCCAGATCGGTTTCCTCATCCCAATCATTATAGGTGCGCTGCCCGAACATCTGCAACAGGATCTGACGAAATGTTGCATTATTATACAGGGTGTAATTATGCACCGCTCCATTCAGATCGGTATAACTGCCGCTGAAAGTAAAATCATTATTTGTTTCCTTTAGAATACTTTTTACAGATGCCTGCATCTCTCATCACCTCCTCATATACTTTATTCAGTTTTCTCGGATTCTCGATCATCATCCCGGTTTTCACTCTCACTACTTCCCTCATCAGATCCATCCGGCTCGTTGCCCTGTTCAGATACTTCTCCGCTGCTCTCATCCGTTGTCTCCTCTACTGCATCATATTGGTCAATATCAATTTCCCCGTTCTCGATAATGGCGGTTTCGTACCGCTCAATCTCACCAAGCCAAGCACCGGCAAAATGCACCTCTGCATTCCAGCCGAATTTCCGATTGCACTGATCAATGAATTCCTGCCTTGCTCTCAGCATATTCAAAGGAAAGATCATAGATGCACCCGTGCCGCCGTTGGCCTCATCCACGGAAACCTGAGCACGTTTTCCGGTATCTCTTGCACACATGCCATAACGATCCTTAAACCAGTCAAATCTCTTTTCCCGGATAAAGGCCAGCTTTTCCAGCTTGTCGGCATAATTGACATCGGAGATATCCTGAGCCTCTAATGCCCGCCGCCCTGCCTCGATCTCGGCTAAGATATTGGAACTCTGCACGGTGAGGGGCACGCCCTTTTTGAGTGCCGAGAATGCCTCGGTAAGCTGCTGCTTTGTTTTATTATCGTCAGCTATAAATAGTTTGCTTGCACGGCTCCACCATACCAGCAGATCAAGACTTGTGTCGATCTCTGCAATATAGGCACCAACACGGTAGGCATCGGTACAGGGTGTTTTTGTCAGATTATTCCAGCCCCATGCAACCTCATCGGATTCAATCGGATCCTCATAGACATGGCCGTTGTCTGTTCTGGATAAGATCAGTTTTCCATAACCGTTCGGGGTAGGTGCTCCGCAATTATCAGCGATCATTGCATAATACTCACCATCTCCTTTGGTATCACGCCGGATGCTGGCAATGCCATTTGTCATGAAATACAGATCCAGATATTCCGGCCGCACGGTTTCCGGCAAGCCCTCATATTCAAACATACCGAGCAAAAATTCAAATGCGCTCTGTGTCTCATCATATTCCTCGATGATGCGTTTATTCTTTTCTTTCATGGAACCCCAAAACGATAACGGCCGGGGGATATTTCTACTGTCAACCGCTTCCATGATTGTCTCCTTTCTATTATGATCCCCCGAGGGATCCCCCCGGGGTATCGTTCGTTAAACTGCCCTTTAATGA
>JAZRPL010000018.1:0-3010 GCA_045649245.1 Ructibacterium sp. | reverse complement strand
CAATGGCCGCCCGCTTATGTCTGGCAAAGGTCTCGGCCAGAACGGCCGCCAGATCTCTGTGGGCCACGGCATCATCGTCTATATATAGAAGGACCTCGCCCCGGGCATGGGACGCGCCGGTGTTACGGGCATAGGAAATTCCCTGTCTGGGCTCTTGTATAAAGCGCACCCGCTCCGGATAATCCGATACAGGCGGCGAATCGGAACGGTTCCATACCACAAGAACTTCGTATTCGGTGGTCGGCATAGACTGGGAAAGCACCGATTCCACCGCCCATGGCAGTCCCTTACAAGTTCCCGCTGTGCAAAGAATCACCGACACTTTCAGCGGCCAATCCCCCTTGGGCATCGGCAAAAAGGAAACCTGGGATTTTCCCGGCCGCCGCAATTCGCAAAGACCCTTTTTAAGGGTCAGCCAAAGGCCGCTCCGTTTTAGGTCAGCCTTGTTGGTCAGCCGAATAGTTGCTTTGGATTTCTTCATAAATCTCCACCTCCGCCGAAAGATGAAAACTTCCTAAACAGGGGGTATCTGCCACCGCTTCTACCGCCATGGCACCCTCCCAATAATCATAATAGGTAATGGGATATGTGGGTTTTTCCAGCCCCAAGGCCAGTCCGTATCTGCCGCTGCAAAAGGGATTGATAAACCGGAATTTTACCTTTTGGGTTTTTCCCCTTTTTAAAACAAGTCCTTGCTCTGTCGTAGAGAGAACCAGCAAATCCAGTCCTTCCCGATTCTTAACCGCCATAGACACCGCTGCACCCTCTGCATCCTCCGGCACGGTGACCTCCGCCGTGACAGAGACCTCCTCGCCGTATTTCCAGATTGTAGGGCCTTCTACCTTGCCAAGAGCGCCTTTTCCCTCTCCAAACCGGTCTCCGGTTCGGGTTTCTCCCTGTCCTATGGCCGCTGCCATGTAGGCCGCCGTTACCTCCTCTACTGATCCATCCATCCGCAGCCGCCCTTCTTCCAACCAAAGAACCCGGCTGCAAAACCGGCGGATTGCATCAATATCATGACTGACATAAAGGATGGTGACTCCTCGTTTTCTAAGTTCCCGCATTTTGGAAAAGCACTTGGCCTGAAAGAGAAAATCTCCCACCGCCAGCGCTTCGTCCACCACCAGAATCTCCGGCTCCCACAGCACCGCCGCCGCAAAGGCCAACCGCAAAAACATTCCGTCCGAATACGTTTTCAAGGGTTGCTCTGCAAATCGCCCGATTTGGGCAAAGTCTAAAATCTCGGGCAGTTTTGCCCGAATTTCCCGTCGGGATTTCCCCCGAAGACTCCCGTTTAAGTATATGTTTTCAATGCCGGTATATTCCGGATGAAACCCTGCTCCCAACTCCAAAAGGGCCGAGACACTGCCCTGTACAAGGAGCCGCCCCTTTGTCGCCGCAGTGACGCCGCTGATGAGTTTTAAAAGGGTGGACTTCCCCGATCCGTTCTCCCCGATGATGCCCACCGTCTCTCCGGCGGCAATCCTAAAAGACACCTCTGAAAGGGCGGTTTTGCTTTGCTTTTCCCGCCGTCTAAAAAGGGGGGTTGCCCCGCTTTTTAAAAAGTAGGTTTTGGTCAAGCCTTCTGCAATGACGGAATCCATGCCGCAACGCCCCCTTTTCTCCGTTTTCTTACCTTTAGTATACTATATTTCCATGAAAAAGCAAAGGAGATTTTTAGAAAACTGTCCTATCCTGCCGCCATATCCGCATAGACTGTACTAATTAATCTTTTTGGAGGGATATTCATGGTACTACGGGGAAAACGGATCCTATCAATGGTTTTGGCGGTGCTTATGACTTACGGCGGTCTTTGCTTTGCCGAACCGTCGACCCAGGTGGACACCGAGGTTTCCACCCAACTGGTGAAAGCCAAGTCGGGAATTTTAATCGAGGCAGACACCGGCGAAGTTCTCTATCAGTGGAATCCGGACGAAAGACTTCCCATTGCCAGCGTCACCAAAACTATGACCATGCTTTTGATTATGGAGGCAATAGACAGCGGGAAAATTAAAAAAGAGGATATGGTTACCGTCAGCGAAAACGCCGCATCTATGGGCGGTTCTCAGGTGTTCTTGGAAGTGGGGGAACAAATGTCGGTTCATGATATGCTCAAGGCCATTGCGGTGGCCTCGGGCAACGATGCATCGGTTGCCATGGCAGAACATATCTGCGGCTCTCATGAAGCCTTTGTGGAAAAAATGAACGAGCGGGCCCAGTCCCTTGGCTGTACCAACACCCATTTTATTAACTGTAACGGTCTGGACGAAACCCAGGACCATTATAGCACCGCCCGGGATGTGGCTGCCATCTCTCGGGAACTCTTGCAGCATCAGGATATTTTAGAATACACCACCATCTGGATGGACAGTCTGCGAGATGGCGCCTTCGGCCTTTCCAACACCAATAAACTGATCCGGTTCTACCAAGGTGCCAACGGTCTAAAAACCGGGTCTACCAGCACCGCCAAATACTGTCTGTCCGCCTCGGCAAAGCGAGACGGTATGCAACTGATTGCGGTGGTTCTTTGCGCTCCCTCCACGGCAGAACGGTTTAGCAGCGCTACCGCCCTTTTAGATTACGGCTTTGCCAACTATGCCGTCGTAGACAGCGAAAAACTTGCCCTGCAACTTCCGGATGTGTCGGTACAGGGGGGTACTGCCCCTACCGTTTCCCCCAAAGCCGACCGTCTTTCCTTTATTGTCAAAAAAGGAGCCCAGGATAAAGTGGAGTATGAATTACAACTAGACCCCACCGTCAAAGCACCGGTGGAAGAAGGCGCACGGCTGGGGGAGGTCATCTTCCGGATTGACGGCCAGGAGGTAACCCGACGGGAACTCACCGCCCAAACCGGCGTGCCCCGGATTCGTCTGCTGCAAATGTTCTGGAAAATGACCCAAAACTGGCTAACCCTTTGATGATACAAAATCTATAATCAAAACCACTCGTAAACTAGTGGTATGCACTGCAACCCGTAAACGGGCAAAGGCCCCCTTGCCTAAAGGGGGCT
>JAZRPL010000017.1:0-49181 GCA_045649245.1 Ructibacterium sp. | reverse complement strand
CTCTGGTTCTTTTTCAAATTCATTCGGTGGCTATAGCGAGAAGGTCACACCTGTTCCCATTCCGAACACAGTAGTTAAGCTTCTCTGCGCTGACAATACTTGGCGGGCGACCGCCCGGGAACATAAGTCGCTGCCGGAACTAAAAAAACCCTTGACGAGACACCTCGTTGGGGGTTTTTATTTTTTGTAGAGTTGCTATGCAATAAAAAGCAGTGTGGATAATTCCACACTGCTTTTTAAAGTTTATCTGCCATGTTATAAAGCATTTCTTCGGTTTCGGCCCAGCCAAGACAAGGGTCAGTGATAGATTTTCCGTAGATTCGATGGTCTTCAATTCTTTGGTTGCCGGGTTCTAAATAACTTTCGATCATGAATCCTTTAATCATTTTCTGCAAGATGGGTTCATAAGCCATACTATGCATCACTTCAGAAGTGATCCGTGGCTGTTGTTGGTATTGTTTGGACGAATTATTATGATTCGTATCCACAATCATTGCAGGATTGGAAAAACCTTTTTTACTATATTCTTCCGCAATCCGCAGCAAATCTTCATAGTGATAGTTTGGGATATTTCGCCCTCTTTCATCGATTCCGCCTCGGAGAATGGCATGGGCAAAGGGATTGCCTTGCGTGCTGACTTCGTAGGTTTGATAGATAAAGTCATGGCCGTGCTGTGCGGCTTGAATGGCGTTAAACATAACACCGATATCACCACCGGTTCCGTTTTTCATTCCCACCGGCAGATCGACGCCGCTGGCAACCAACCGATGGTGTTGGTTTTCTACAGACCGGGCCCCTACTGCAACATAACCTAAAATGTCATCCAGAAAAGGGTGGTTATCAGGGTACAGCATTTCATCTGCAGCAATAAAATTCGTTTCCAAAAGGACGCGTAAATGCATATGCCGAATGGCTTTGAGTCCTTCGAAAGCGTTAGGTTCTCGAGAAGGGTTTGGTTGGTGCATCATCCCTTTGTAGCCTTCGCCGGTAGTACGGGGTTTATTGGTATAAACCCGTGGGATGATAAAGAGTTTATCTTCCACGCGTTCTTGAACCTTTGCTAAGCGGGTAATATAGTCAAGGACAGAGTCCTCGTTATCTGCTGAGCAGGGACCGATAATGACCAATAATCGGGGATCGGCACCGGCCAAAATTTTATTCAATTGGTTTAGTCGTACTTGTCTGCGTGCTGCTGCGTCCGGAGCAATGGGAATCAATTCCTTTAAATGTTCTGCAGAGGGCATCTGCTTTTTATAACAAAATCCCATGGAGCCTCAAAGTCCTTTCTTTTGTGGGCAATGTAGGAATGGAGGAAGATATAGAAAAATCCATTCCTTCATAAAATATATTTTAATAGTAATCAATCCCCTATATTTTATCAGGTTTTTCCCCATCCGTCAATAAAAGTTTACAAGCGTAATGCCTCTAACATAAGGGGTAATGTGCGTGTATAGATTTTCGAAAAGTCCTCCATGGGCAGGGGGTTTTCGCCTTGACCGACCTCGATGGTAAAGCCGGGACGTTTAAAAGTTTGGATAAACCAATCTTTATATCCGCCATAAGAAGCAATACCGTTTGGACTATCCATGCGATAAGGGCTTACGGCTTCAAACCGTTTGGCGTAGGCAAAGGATTTGTCAGGAGCAAAGCCGCAAAAATCCCAATAAATGACTTCCCCTTGACTGTGAAAGGCCAGAACTAAATCAAAGGAATTTTGTCGGGTAAAGTTGGCGATGGCATGGGTTTCCGGTTCGGATTCCGGATATTTGCCGGAAAAACGGGTGGGGCCGGGGCCGGTAATGCCATATTCTGCTTCTGATTGTTTTGACAGGTGCCACAGCGCATCATAATTATGGTTTAGGTCAACACCTCTTGCGTTGGCTTGCCAATGTTTTCCGGTAGCTGCAAGTTGTACGCCGTCCGGATTTACCATAGGAACCAAATAGAGGGTACAACCATCCAAAAGGGCGGTGGCGTCATAGAGCCCCTCTGCTAAGTCTTGGGCAAATTGCATCAGTATTTTGGCGGTCAGCCATTCCATGCCATGATGTGCCCCGTTAAAGAAAATCCGTTTTCCGCCACGGCCAAGTTTTAGGGCATAGATTTCCCGGGTTTCTACACTTCGGCCAATGGAAAAAACGGGAATTTGCGGATGCTTTTCCCGGAATGCGGTTAAATCTTCTAAAAAATCAAGATAGGTATAGGTATTTTTCATAATTTCACTCCTTATGGACAAATCTGCCGATGAACCTTATGGCCCCAGCCAGACAAAGGTGTCTATCATATGTTTTATTCAAAAAGAGTAAAAAATATGAGGGGATTTCATAGATAAGAAAGAGGAAGAGAACAAAAACGGCCAGCGGAAAGAAAAAAGGGGATATATGGGGCATATTGCGGATGTTTTTTATGATTCAATCTCGCTTTTGTGTATCCCTGTTACAGAGAATTCTACCCATTCTGCAATATTGGTAGCATGGTCGCCGATGCGTTCAAAGTACTTGGCAATCATCAACCAATCAAGGGAATACTCCCCTTGGGCAGGATTCTGTGCAATCATTTCAATGAGGTCGAATTTTACCTTGCTAAAATAGGCATCCACAATGTCATCTTGGGCTATGACCTGTTTTGCCAGAGAGATGTCCTGGTTGACATAGGCAGTAATGCTGCCTTTAACCATTTCGATGGTTGCAAGAGCCATGTCTTTGATATCGGCACAGCCCTTTTGGCTGGGGGCCTTTAGGGGTTCCAGAATATCTGCAATATCGGCGGCCTGATCGCCGATGCGTTCCATGTCGGTGATCATTTTCAGTGCTGCTGAAATCTGCCGGAGATCTTTTGCAACTGGTTGTTGCTGTAACAGCATTTTTAAACACTGGGTTTCGATATCCCGCTCCATCTGGTCGATTTCTTGATCCAGAGCGGTAATGTTCTGGATAAGAGAGGGTTCCCAGGCGGTGAGTGCCTTGGCTGCCATAGCAATGACTTCCTCGCATAGGGACCCCATTTCGATGAGTTCTTTGTTTAATTGGGCAAGTTGATGGTCAAAATGACTTCTCATTATCCAAACCTCCCGGTAATATAATCTTCGGTTTCTTGCTTTTGGGGATTAGAAAACACCTGCTGGGTATTTCCGTATTCTATTAATTCCCCCAGCAAGAAGAAGGCGGTATAGTCCGAAACCCGAACCGCCTGCTGCATATTATGTGTTACCATAATAATGGTATAGTCTTTTTTTAGTTCTTCTGATAATTCCTCTATTTTTATAGTAGAAATGGGATCTAAGGCACTGGTTGGTTCATCCATTAAAAGAACCTGTGGTTTTATTGCCAGAGCCCTGGCGATGCAGAGACGTTGTTGTTGCCCGCCGGAAAGGCTCAGGGCAGATTTTTTTAATCGGTCTTTGACCTCATCCCAAATAGCAGCGGCTCGCAGGGAGTTTTCTACAATGGAATCCAAATTGCTTTTGCTCCGGATGCCGTGGGTTCGAGGGCCATATGCAATATTGTCATAAATGCTCATAGGAAACGGGTTTGGTTTTTGGAAAACCATGCCGATTTCGCGGCGTAGTTCGTTGACATCCACCGTGTCTGCGTAGATGTCTTGGTTGCGATATGTGATGGTTCCTTGATGCTTAACCCCGGGAATCAAATCGTTCATTCGATTCATACTTTTTAAGAAGGTGGATTTTCCGCAGCCTGATGGGCCAATCAAGGCGGTAATGCTCTGTTTGGGGATTTCCATGGAGATATTTTTTAGTGCTTGTGCGGTACCGTACCATAAGCAAAAATCTTGGGCGGTAATGATAGGGCTCATAGACGTCTCCTTTTTTTAAAATATATTCCAATTAGGGTAGCAATACTGTTAATCAGCAAGGTTAAAAGAATTAGAATTGCGGCAATGGCAAAGGCAATGCCGAACTCGCCTTGTTCTTTGGCATAGACATATAGTGCAACGGTGAGGGTTGCGCCTGCGTTGGTGAGGGCTGTCGGCAGTCCGTTTAGGGAGTGAGCAAAGCCGGCTGTGAAGAGAAGCGCTGCGGATTCGCCAAGGATTCTTCCTATGGAGAGGATGCAGCCGGTGGTGATACCGTCTGCACAGCCGGGGAGAACCACGGTGCGAATTACCCTCCATTTTCCGGCCCCCAGTCCAAAGGCGCCCTCGCGGTAACTTTGGGGAACTGTTTTTAGACTTTCCTGGGTGGTTCTCATGATAGTGGGGAGATTCATGATGACCAAGGTCAGGCTGCCGGCAAGGAGAGAGGTCCGCAGATGCAAAAACTGGCAGAAGAATAACATGCCTACTAAACCATAAATGATCGAAGGGATTCCGGAAAGGGTTTCGGCGGCATATTCCATGAGACGGATGATGCGTGGATTTTCTGCATATTCGTTTAGATAGATAGCAGCACCGACACCCAGAGGGAGGACCCCGATTAATGTGGCAAGGATAAGGTAAAAGGTGTTAAGAATATTGGGCAGAATGCCGATGGTTTCTCTCAGGTAACTGGGAGCAGTGGATATGAGAGACCAAGTGATGTTGGGAAGCCCCTGCCATAGGATATAAAGGATGAGGAAAAGCACCAATAACCCGGTGATTCCTGCCGAAAGTTTTATGAGAAAACCCATGATTTTGGCATACGTTTTTCTCTTTTGAGATATGGATTTTGGGCACATAACTATTTCTCCTTATTCCGTTTCAACAGATAATGCAGCACTCCATTGATCAGCATAATGAATACAAACAGAACCAGTGCGATGGAAAATAATGCCTGCCGTTGCATACCGGAGGAATAGGACATTTCGCTGGCAACGGCTGTGGTTAAGAACCGGACACTCTCAAAGAGGGAAGGGAGGTTGGGGGCGTTTCCTGAAACCATAAGGACGGCCATAGATTCGCCGATGGCACGGCCGATGCCTAAGACGATAGAGGCAGCAATGCCGCTTTTGGCGGCGGGGATTGATACGCGGAAGTAGGTTTCCATAGGCGTTGCACCCAAAGCGAGGGAAGCATCCTCATATTCTTTGGGAACTGCCTCAAGTGCTGTTAAAGAAACTTTGATCATCGAAGGGAGAATCATAACAGACAAAACAAGAATGGCAGCCAAAAGGCTGGAGCCATCAGGAATTCGGAACAGGGTGCGAATCCCCGGCACCAGAATGAGCATACCTACCAGTCCGTAGACCACCGAGGGAATTCCCGCCAGTAAGTTGATGGCTGCTGTCAGGTAGGTCTTGGGGCGGCGGGGGGCTAGTTTTGCCAGATAGACTGCGGTTAGGAAGCCGATGGGAACACCGAGAAGAATGGCGCCGAAAGTGCCGTAGATGCTGGTTAAGAGAAAGGGGAGAATTCCAAAGGATGGTTCCGGAGCGGTAGGGGTCCATGTTTTTCCCAATAAGAACCGGAAAAATCCAATTTTCTTGATGGCCGGGATGCCTGCAAGGACCAGATAGATGGTAATCAGCAGGATACTGGCAATTGTAATAAGACCCAAGCCGAAAAAGATGGAATGAGTCAGGTTTTCGATGAAGTTTTGTCGGCGTTTTCTCTTTTTCATAAGTGGATCCTTTCTTAGTTTGGGGCAACAGCACCGGCTTTGGAAATAATGTCAGCCACATCAGAAGAGGTAATGTATGCAAAAAATTTCCGAGCGTTTTCCGAAAGGGGAGTATCTTCTTTGGTAATCAGAAGAAAGGGACGTTGTACCACATATTGTCCGGTTTTAATAGAGGCTTCCGAAGGGGTAACACCGTCCACCGAAAGAGTCTTTACGCTTTCCTTTACGGAGGCAAGGGAGGTATATCCAATGGCGTTGGGGTTTTGCGCAACGGTGGCAATAACATCCCCGGCAGAGGTCAATTCCTGCCGATAGCGACAAAGGTTTTCTGTTTTGGTAATGGATTCAAAACCTTCCCGAGTTCCGCTGCCGGCTTCCCGGCCGATAAGAATGATGGGGCTATCAATGCCGCCCAGATGCTTCCAGTTGGTAATTTCTCCGGTATAGATTTTTGCAATTTGCTCCATGGTTAAGTCGGAAATTTTATTTTGCGGATTGACGATAAGTGCGATGCCATCTAGCGCCAGGACTGTTGCCGTCAGTCCGTTGGCTGTTTCTTCGCTTTTAAGGGCACGGCTGGAAAGACCAATATCACAGCGCCCTTGTCTGACGGCTGCAATGCCGGCGCTGGAACCGGTGGGGTTGTAGGTAAAGGTCACATTCTCGTTGTTATTTTCAAAAGATTCGCCAAGGGCGCCGATGACTTTTTCCATGGAGGTGGAGCCATCGGTAGATACTGTGGCGGAATTTGAGGTATTGCAGCCGGTCAGCAGGGTAACGACCAGCATGGTGATCATTACCATAAAAGATAAAAGGATGTTTTTTTTCATCAAGTCCATCTCCTTTGGGATTTGCTTGGAAGAAAGGCGCTGCCTATCACAAAATAGGAAATCAAAGGATTTCTTGCAAAATAGTATGTCCACAAAAGGAACATTTTATTTTCTTTTGTTATTCTCGGATGTCTTTGGATACCAATGTGTGTAAAGGTCGTAAAAAAAGACGGCAGAGTGTAACTCTACCGTCGTTTTTATGAAAAGTTTAATTAATAGTTCTCTGCTTTGATGTGGAAATAGGCTTTGGGATGATTGCAGATGGGGCAAAGTTCCGGTGCTTTTTTTCCGACTACGATATGACCGCAGTTGGAACACTGCCAAATACAATCGCCGTCCCGAGAGAAGACCAGATCGCCTTCTACGTTGGACAGCAGTTTGCGATAGCGTTCCTCATGTTCCTTTTCGATTTTTGCAACGCCTTCAAAGAGTGCGGCGATCTCCAAAAATCCTTCTTCTTTTGCCTCTTTGGCAAAGGTTGCATACATATCGGTCCATTCATAATTTTCGCCTTCAGCAGCGTCCAACAGATTTTCCGCGGTGGAGGCGATTTGGCCGCCGTGGAGTAACTTGAACCAGATCTTGGCATGTTCTTTTTCGTTTGCTGCTGTTTCTTCAAAAAGGTTGGCGATTTGCACATAACCTTCCTTCTTGGCTTTGGAGGCATAATAAGTATACTTATTTCTTGCCTGAGATTCTCCGGCAAAAGCCGCCTGTAAATTTGCTTCTGTCTTACTTCCTTTGAGTTCCATAATAAAACCCTCCTTTGTATTTATTTCCAGTCAGAGTACAGACTCTGTAAATGGGGTCATGATTAAAAAGCGTTGATGCGTCTAAAATCATCCGGTGTCATGCCTTCCGCCTTTTTGAATACGGCACAAAAATAACTGGGATCTTTAAATCCTACTGTCGCTGCAATGTCTTTTATCTTCCGATTTTCCGGGGAACAGAGATAATGCTTTGCCATATTCAATCGCAGATGCGTAAGATATTTTAGGGGTGTGGTGTCATAAACCAAATGGAACAGCCGGCAGAGATGGTTGGTAGTAACCCCAATGACTGCTGCCATGTCGCTTAGACTCAAATCTTCTGGATAATGGGTTTTGAGCATCTCGATAACGGGACTTAGTTTTTCGTAACGTTCATTTTGGGACATACCGCTGGGTTGGGGAAGGCGATTTCGGCATTCGCCAACCTTAATTAATAATTTATACATCAGCATAGACGTCTTGATTTCCTTGTCCGGATCATCGCACCAGAACATATCCGACATGGCATTAACCTGCATGTCAAAGTCTTCCAGATTATGAAGCCGAAAGACTTCGCTTTTTCCAAAACCCAGATAATCACTTAGATTTTCTGTGGCATTTCCGGCAAATACCACCCAGCGAACTTGCCATGGTTCTTCGATAGGATAGTATTCGTGGGGAACATCCGGCCGGAAGAAAAAGGCATCACCGACTTCGATTTTATGTTCCTCTTTTTCGATTTTTAAAATACCGCTGCCGCCGGTACAATATAAAATCTGATAACTTTGGAATCCGCAAGGACGGACTACCCGGTCCTGGTGGGTATGACCTCCCATTCCCACCACATAAATGGGCAGGAGTTTGGTTCTGTTTAAGAGAATTGGTAAAATCATAGACTTCTCTCCTTGCGGCTTCGACATCTTTTGACCTTATTATACGATAAAACTTTTCTTTTTGCAACCCCGGAATTGATTTTCCCAGTCGTCACAGGCAACGAGGGGTGGAGGCGGTAGGAATTTTTAAAATGATACTGGACATTTTAGGAAAACGTGCTATAATAGGCCTGTAAAAGGATATTCTGAAAGAATGGAAGGATTTTTATGAATATTATTTTAGTAGGATGCGGGAAAGTAGGGGATGCACTGACCCATAAGTTGATGGAAGAGGGGCATAACATTACTGTCATTGATACCAACGCAGCTAAAATACAACATATTACCGAAGAATTGGATGTAATGGGTGTGGTGGGCAACGGTTCGTCCATTGCGGTATTGGAAGAGGCCGGATTAGAAACGGCAGATGTTTTTATTGCCGTTACCGGTTCGGATGAATTAAATCTGCTTTGCTGTATGTTTGCTAAGAAGGCGGGGCGCTGCCGTGCTGTGGCGCGGGTTCGAAACCCTCTATACAGTAAGGAACTGGAGTTTATTCGTCAGCAATTAGGAATTTCCACCATCATCAATCCGGAACTGGCTACGGCACGGGAAATTTCCCGGTTGCTTCGGTTTCCGGTTGCCGATAAGATAGATACCTTTGCTGACGGGCGGGTACGCTTGATTAAATTTCAGCTGACGGATGCTCACGGGCTGGATGCTGTTCCGCTGAAGGAGATCCCACAGCAGTTTGGTTGCGACGTTTTGATTTGTGCGGTGGAGCGAGGTCATGAAGTGGTGATTCCTGATGGAGAATTCATGCTTCAAAGCGGGGATTTGGTTACGGTACTTGCAACCCATGAAAAGGCGGCAGAATTTTTTAAAAAATTGTGCCTTCCTGTTTCTCCGGTCAAGAACACCTTGATTGTCGGTGGCGGTACTATTGGATATTATCTGGCCAAGGAACTTTTAGAACATCATATTCGGGTTCGGATTGTGGAAAAAGATGCAGGGCGTTGTGAGGAGTTGGCAGAGATGCTGCCAGAGGCAACCATTCTGCATGGAGACGGAACGGACAGGCAACTTCTTTTGGAAGAGGGACTGCATATGGCAGAATCCTTCGTTGCATTGACTAACCTGGACGAGGAAAATGTATTGTTGGCTATGTTTGCCAAAAAACAGGGGATTGCTATGTCTGCGGCCAAAATCAATCGGTTGGAGTTTGATGATATTATCGAGGAACTGGACATCGGAAGAGTCATTTATCCTAAATATATTACCTGTGATTTTATTGTACAGCATATTCGGGCGTTGCAGAATGAATCCGGTAGTAATATCAAAACCCTGTATCGGATTTTGGACGATCGCGTGGAGGCGTTGGAATTTACGGTGCACAGTGAGTCAAAGGTAACTGCCGCCCCCCTCTCGGAATTACGATTAAAATCCAACCAGTTGATTTGTTGTATTACCCGGGGAGAAGAGGTTATTATTCCTCGAGGCGGTGATCGGATTCAGGTAGGAGATTCGGTTATTGTGGTTACTTTGGAGCGGGGACTGCGTGATATATCCGATATTATGGCGGATTGACGGAGGTGTGCTATGAATCTATCAATGGTGCGTAATACCTTGGGCAAGGTTCTGCTTTGCGAAGGGGGATTGTTGAGTCTTCCTTTAGTGGTATCGGCATTGTATCAAGAGTTTTTTGTTATGTATGCCTTTTTGGTTACCATGGCGATTTGTCTGGTCTTGGGCGTTGTCTGTATTATGAAAAAACCGGAAAATCGGGTTTTTTATCTTCGGGAAGGATTTGTAATCACCGCGCTTAGTTGGATTGTGATTAGTTTGTTTGGGTCACTCCCTTTTTTGCTGACGGGCGTTATCAAAGAACCCATTGGGGCGTTGTTTGAAACCGTATCCGGTTTTACCACTACAGGGGCAAGTGTGCTGACGGATGTGGAATCGGTGCCTCGGGGGATTTTGTTTTGGAGAAGTTTTACCCACTGGATTGGCGGGATGGGGGTTTTAGTATTTGTTTTGATGATAAAATCTTCTTCCGGCGGATCCAGCACTACATTAATGAAGGCAGAGAGTCCGGGTCCTCAGGTGGAGAAGTTGGTGCCTAAAATACACATTACAGCAAAAATTCTCTATGGAATTTATATTGCACTTACGCTTTTGGAGATTGCTCTGTTGCTGGTGGGGGGAGTTTCTTTGTTTGATGCAACAACCCTTACCTTTGGCACAGCGGGTACCGGCGGATTTGGTATCAGAAACGATAGTATTGCAGGATACTCTCCCTATGTACAATGGGTTATTACCGGGTTTATGATTCTTTTTGGTGTGAATTTTGGCGTATATTTCCTGTTACTGCAAAAAAAGGTGCGACGGGCCTTTTCTATAGAGGAGATATGGTGGTACCTAACGATTATAGGGATAGCCGTTTTTGTCATTGCTATTAATATTAGTGGCAGTTATAGCGGGTGGTGGGAATCCTTGCGGCAGTCTGCCTTTCAGGTGGCAAGCATCATTACCACAACGGGTTATGCAACAACGGATTTTAACCTATGGCCGGAACTGTCTAAGACTATATTGGTAATTTTAATGTTTGTGGGAGCATGCGCCGGCAGTACCGGCGGGGGAATTAAGGTTTCAAGACTCGTGATTCTTTCTAAGACGGTAAAAAAGGAAATGCGGCAATATCTCCATCCCAATAGTGTTGCTAAAGTGACGGTAGGCGGGAAGATGATTCCCCATGAGGTGGTGCGGTCTGTGAATGTTTTTTTTGTAGCGCACGCACTCATTTTTGCATTGTCTATGTTGCTGATTTCCTTGGATAACCATGGCACTGTAACCAATTTTACAGCCATTGCCTCTGCGCTAAATAACATCGGCCCCGGTCTTGAATTAGTAGGGCCTACTGGGAATTTTTCTGTTTTCTCCGGATTTAGCCAACTGGTACTGATTTTTGATATGCTGGCAGGAAGATTGGAAATCTTTCCGCTTTTGTTGCTTTTCCGAGGAGAAACTTGGCGCAAATTTTAATATTGGGGTTCAATTTCAAAGAAATCACTACAACGAGAGCATCGGCGGAAACTTTGCCATTGCGTCTGTATTGGAAAAACAAGGGCTTTTTACATAAAAAAGTAAAAGTTTTGAGACAATTTTTTAAGAAAATAAAAATAAATTGCGAGAAATCCTTGACCTTTTCATATAGAAATGTTATAATTTTATAAATAATGAAATAATGGCGTAAGATTTTTAAGTAAAGAGGTTGTTAGAATATAACCGACTGAGAAATATGGCAGTAGTAGAAGAAGGAGAAGGAAGATGGGATCTGCGAAGACAGATAAATATAAACGACGCTTTTTGAAATTTGACAAAAAAAAGAATGGTGTAAAAAGCGAGGAACTTGTTCTTTCCGAGACAACGCCGTTCTTGGTCAGGGAAGCCTACAAAGCGCTGCGGACTAACTTGATCTTTTCTCTTCCTGAGGCACATTGCAAGATTATTTTGGTCACCAGTTCCGGTGCAGCAGAGGGGAAAACGACAAGCTGCATAAACATGGCCATTACTTTTGCGGCAACCGGTGCTAAAGTTTGCGTTGTAGACTGCGATCTGCGGAAACCGAAGATTGCAAGGCTTTGTAAGGAAAAAGGAACACCGGGCCTCAGTAACGTATTGGTAAACCTCAATCGGTTAGAGGATGTGATCCGGAAGGGCAAGTATGAGAATCTGGATTTCATATTTTCCGGGGATATCCCGCCAAATCCGGCGGAACTTTTGGTCTCCAGTAATATGGATGCGGTGTTACAAGCGTTGGCAGAACGGTATGACTATGTCTTTATTGATACGCCGCCTGTCAATGTGGTGACGGATACATCGTTGTTGGTGAGTCGCGCAAGCGGTGTTTTGCTGGTGGTAAATCAGCAGAAGACCAGCAAGGCAGAACTGGCAAAAGCCATTGGGCAACTGGAGTTTGTAAAGGCAAGAATTTTTGGGGTGTTGCTCAACGAAGTGAAAGTGGAAAAGCAACGTCGTGGCTCTCGATACAGTCGTTATTATTATCAGCATTATTATGCTTTAACGGATGGAGAGAGAAACAATGATTGATATGCATACGCATATTCTTCCGGGCATGGATGACGGAAGCGAAAGTGTGGAACAATCTGCTAAGATGTTAGAATGTATGCATCGGCAGGGGGTCAAAACTGTGGTTGCCACACCACACTTTGATATGCGTGCAGAAAGCATAGATAATTTTTTGGATAGGCGTCAAAAAGCAATGCAAAAGTTGCTGGATGCGGGAATAGATGTCTCCGGGTTGGTTTTGGGGGCAGAGGTTCTTTATTGCGGAATTGGAATTTCCCGTATGGAAGGGATTGAACGCCTTTGTGTTGGAGAGGGACGCTATCTTTTGATTGAAACAGAATTTGGAAGATGGACAGATTCCTTTGCAACAGATCTTCGTCAACTGATGGCAGAGCAGAATATCATTCCGATTTTAGCGCATGCGGAACGGTATATTCGTGACAGAAAAAATCGGAAGGTCTTTTGCCAGTTGCAAAATAGCGGTATAGTTGTACAATCCAATGCAGAATTTTTTCTGCAAAAGCGGTCGCATAGACAGGCATTCCGTCTATTACGGGAGGATGCGATTCAGATCTTAGGTTCTGACTGTCATAATTTAGAGATGCGAAGACCCAATCTTTTTGAGGCAGCGCAAGTGATGGAAAAGCATGGTGAAGGAGAGAGATTGCGTCGCATGATGGAACATGCCGAAATGATACTTGCTGGGCAAAGTTTATAGGGGAGGGGAAAAACGTGAATATTTTATGGCGTTTTACAAGAAATCGGTATCTGTTTTTTGCAGATATGGGTTTGGTTGTCCTCGCTTATGCCTTGGCGGCATATCTTTGCCGGGCAGAGGCGTTACAATGGTATTGTATGGCGCTGAGCGTCGCTCTTTTTGTAGGGTTTATTTACCTTTTTGGCGGGTATCGTATTTGTTGGATCTATGCCGGGACAAGAGATTATTGCCGTATCGTTGCTGCCTGTATTGGTGCCGGTGGGATCATTGCTATTTTAAGCGGAATGTCCTTATTATGGAATCTTCTTTTCCGGATGAGTTTGGTGACGGTGGGTATTGCATCTGTTGGAATCATTGGGATGCGAATGGGAATTCGGGGTGCCCGAAGATTAATTTCCATCTCCACCTGTACAGAAAGCCGTAACAATCCAAAACGGGTGCTGATTATCGGCGCCGGGAGGTTGGGGGTTTTGTTAGCCAAGGATATTAACAGTAACGAAGACCTAAACTACTATATTCTCGGCTTTGTGGATGATGACAAGCGAAAGAGACATACCCTGATTGAAGGGGTCGAAGTGCTTGGCACGACCAATGAAATTGGGTTGCTTTGTCAGAAACTAAAACCTGATGAAATTATCTTTGCCATTTCTTCCGCAGATGCGGAAGTGAAACAACGAATTCTGCATCTTTGTGCGGAGACCCATTGTAGTTTGAAGATGGTTTCCGGATTTGCTGATGCACTGCATGGAAAGAAGAGTACAGATTTTCTCCGGAAGGTGGAAGTGGAGGATCTGTTGGGGCGGGAGATGATTTGCTTAGACAACAGTGCAATCTCCCAGAAATTAAAAGATCAGGTTGTTATGGTAACCGGTGGCGGAGGTTCTATCGGCTCGGAACTTTGTCGGCAGATTATGCGGTTTTCTCCTAAAAAATTGGTCATTTTAGATATTTATGAGAATAACGTCTTTGATCTGGAAAATGAGTTAAAAGAGCAATTCCCAGACGGAAACATAGAGATTGTCATTGCCTCGGTGCGAGATCAAAAACGCCTGCTTCAGGTGTTCCAAGAGCATCGTCCTTATATGGTGTTTCATGCAGCGGCTCATAAACATGTGCCCATGATGGAATCCAATGCCATGGAGGCAGTGAAGAATAATGTGTTTGGTACATGGAACGCAGTACGCTGTGCCAGCCAATGCGGTGTTGGACGGTTTATCCTAATTTCTACGGATAAAGCAGTTAATCCCACCAATGTTATGGGTGCCACCAAGCGGCTTTGCGAGATGATTGTGCAGGCCATGCAGACGGTGAGTGAAACCGAATTTGCAGCAGTACGGTTTGGGAATGTCTTAGACTCCAATGGTTCTGTTTTGCCACGGTTTAAAAAGCAACTTGAAAAAGGCGGTCCCCTTACGGTAACTCACCCCGAAATTACTCGGTTCTTTATGACGATTCCGGAAGCGGCGCAACTGATTTTGCAGGCGGCTACCTTTGCGCAGGGCGGTGAAATCTTTGTCCTTGATATGGGAAAACCTATTCGGATTTACGATCTTGCCAAGAATTTGATTCGTCTGTCCGGCTTGCGTCCCGGCAAGGATATAGAGATTGTGTTTACCGGTTTGCGACCCGGGGAGAAACTTTACGAGGAACTTCTTATGGATGAGGAAGGGTTGCAAAAAACCGCACATGGTAAAATTTTTATAGGGCAACCGTTTTTCCATAGCATGGAAGAATTGGAACAGAAGTTGCAGATTTTGGAAACTGCATTAGTGTCAGAGGATAATCAAACGGTGCGTGAGGCAGTTGCACAGGTGGTTCCCACCTACCGGAGAGCACCGGAACAATCAGAAAAAAATGAGGAAGGTCCGAAACCGGCAGAGGATGTAAAGAAATTCAGCAAAGAGGTAGCCACCATAGTATAATAATGCCAAAGTGAGGTGACGGGCATGTCTCCAAAAAGAAAGAAGCGCCGGAAAGTTGGCGTCGTTATTGCCGTGGTATTTGCATTGGCGGTACTTCTGGGCATAGGGGTTTTTGCTTATTTTCAAGCAAACAACATTCAAGCGTTGTTTATGGCGAAAAACACGCCGGAGGAACAACAAGAACTTTTGATAAAAAATGAAGAGGCAATTCAAGATATTCTAAATCAGTTGTCAATTCCGTCGTTGCAGGCATTAAATGAAGAACAAGAAGAACAATTGAAAAATGGAGAAATTACCGAAGAAGAGGCTCTACAGTTGATTATGGGAAAGTTGATCGGGGAAGAGAAAAAAGAAAGCAATCGGGCCCCTGCGGCCATAGAAGAACCTCGAGAAAATTCCAAACTGCAAGAGAAACTGGCACAGATCTATTTGTTGCGGTCCTCTTTTAGCGGAAGACTGGATAGTTTGGTTGCGCAAGCAAAGCAAGAATATATCAATCGAGAAAAAGGCAAAGATGCTTTGTCCATCGCAAAAAAATATTTAAACCAGGGGGCAGCTCTGGAGAAACAATGTGACGCACAGATGGAAGCCCTCTTGGCTGAAATTAAAAGCGAACTGGAACGGACCGGAGGAGATACCTCGTTGGTTAGTGAGATTCGCGGGGCTTACCAAAGTGAAAAGAGTGTCAAAAAAGCCGCGTTATTGAGTCAGTATAAATAGAAAACAGTAAGCGGTATGATCTTTTAGAGTTTAGTGCAAACTCTTATTTTCCGAAATGACTTGAGGATTTATTGTGGTTTCGGATTCATGAAACAGAAAAAGATTAGCATAATATATAACTTTAAGTTTAGGAGGCATTACAATGAAAAAGTTAATGGTAACAATTTTGGCGTTGGCAATGATGTTGTCATCCGTTGCAGTTGCAGCGTTGAATGTTCCGATGGACGTACAGGTTAGCACTGGCGGTTCGGGATATTATGACAACATTACGGTAGGGAAGGGTGCATCGGCAACCGGTAAGGTAACCGTGGATATGGCGGCTGTTCGCACTGAGATTGAAAATAAGTACAGCAGATATACCAGCGAATTGGACGCTGCTGCTATAGCACTCATAGACGATGCAGCGGTAACTGGTTCTTTTACTCTTACCCTGACTTATCCGGCGGCAGTGACCTTAGACGCTGCTATTACCGGCGGAACCAACATGGATGGATTTAACGATGCGGCCAAGGTGGTTTTTGAGGAAACTGCAGCCAGAACCAATGCGGGTAATGTTTTGACAGTAACCATTGGAGTCAAAGCAGGAACTACATTTGGTGATTTGTACACCAATCGTGCAACCTATCTTGCAGATATGGACTTTACTGCATCCAATGTAGCACCTTCTGTTGCAGGAACATACACTTTTGTAGCCGGAATGAGCGGTAGTATTTCTGCTACCATTTCTGGCGTTAGCAAAACCATGAGTTTCACTGGCGTACCGGTATCCGGTAAGGATGCTATTTCCGCCGTTGTTGTAGTACCCGGATCTTCCGGCGGTTCTGTTACAGGGGTTCCGAGTACAACTACCAAGCCCACCGAGCCCACCGAGCCTGATGAGCCCACGGATCCTACTGAACCGACCGATCCGGCTGAGCCGACTGATCCGGCTGAACCGACTGATCCGGCTGAACCGACTGAGCCCACCGTTGGTGGTTTTGAAGATGTAAAAGAGTCTCACTGGGCAGCAGAGCCGATTGAAGAGATGAAGAACCTGGGTATTGTAAATGGTGTGACTGCAACTTCTTTTGCACCGGATCAACAGATTACTCGTGCAGAATTTGTAAAGATGATTGCGGTAGCATTCGGTTTGGAAGCAACCGGTACCGAGAGTGCATTTGCAGATTGTGATGCGGATGATTGGTATACTCCTTATGCAATCGCTGGTGTTGAGGCTGGTTTCTTGAAGGGAATTGAGGAAGATTATTTCGGCGCAGAGGAGTATATTACCCGTCAGGATATTTTAACTATTCTGGGTCGTATTCTGGATGCAGCAACCATTCAAGGCGAAGATGTTGCCTTTAATGACGAGGCAAATGTGGCTGACTATGCTTTGGAAGCAGTAAAAGCATTTGCCGGCATTAGCATTGTAAACGGTTATCCGGATGGTACCTTCCGTCCCGAGGGTAATGCAACCAGAGCGGAAGTTTGTAAGATCATGATCAATGTTTTGAAAATGGATCATGAAACCGCAAAAGCAGCATATGAAGCATTGTTGGCTGCTGTTGAAGCATAAACTGGATAAAATAGAAAAAGAGTTGCCTGCGGGCAACTCTTTTTTCATAAGAAAAGCCACGGATTCTCCCGTGGCTTTTTGCGTTTATTTGTTCAAGATTCTTCTATCTGTTCGTACATGGTTTTGGCGGCGTCTTTATAAGCGGTATCCTTTACCTCCAGAACCCGGACGGTAATCGGCTTAGCCCCAAACTGAATGGTAAGAATATCCCCTTCTTTGACATCATAAGAGGCACGGGCAACCTTGCCGTTGACGCTAACCCGACCGTTGTCACAAGCCTCATTTGCCACAGTACGCCGTTTAATCAGCCGGGAAACTTTTAAATATTTATCAAGTCTCATTTGCGTGATCCTCCTTTGCTTGTTCGAATAATTTAAATTCTGAAATAAAATGACCAAGATAGCGATGAAGTGCAAGTTCTGGATCGACGCCCTGGTCTCTACATTCCCCTACAAGGGAAAAAAGACGGGCACCCAGCGTTAATTCCGGGATATCAAGGGAAGAAGTCGGTGCGGAATAAAAGCCTGCTTTTTCGGCCTTTTTTTGGATTTTTTCGGCTTGCATCAAGGCTGGGAGATAGGTGGAAATCCCACGCATTTCTTCGGTTACGGTTTCTTGTGCCCGATCTCGGCGTTTGATTTCATCCCAGTCAGCGTCTTGGGCATCCCCAAAAATATGGGGATGACGGTGGATCATTTTTCGGCAGATGGCATCGGTAACATCTTCTATGGAGTATGAACCGGAATCGGCACCTATTTGTGCATGAAAGACGACCTGCAGAAGAAGATCCCCGCTTTCGTCAGCAATCTTTTCCGGTATTTTGCTGTCAATGGCTTCTACCAGTTCATAGGCTTCTTCGACTACGTGTTTTTTGATGCTTTGATGGGTTTGTGCCTGATCCCAGGGACAGCCCTCTGATGATCGTAACCGTGCCATGATATGGAGAAGATCCTGAAAGGTATATTTTTCTTGTTTCATGGTGTTCCCTTTTATTTTAGTAATTTTAAACGAGTGAGTATAACGGCTAATTTCTCGCCTTTGGGTAATCGAAGAATATCATCCTTGCGAATGGCATGAATGGCAAAGGCTGCAAAGAAATAGATTACTGCACAGACCCCGATTTCCGAAGCAATGCAAAAACGACGGAGCCAAATATTGATGGAATCTTGAAGAAGGAATTGATTGCCGGTTATAAAGGTTCCAAGCACAAAGCCAACTCCGCCCATGATCAAAGCAGCCAGGAGGGGTTTGAATACAAATTCATTCCAACGGAATTGGATTTTTGCACATTGTATAATGCTTCTTATATTCAAGATAGAAATAATGAGGTAACAGAAAAAGGTGCCTACCGGTGCGCCATCAATGCCAAGATAGGGAATACAGAAGAAGTTGACCAAAATCTTGATTATTCCGCCGATAATCATATTGACAACAGGAACATAGACCTTGCCATAGGCTTGAAGAATAGAATTGGTAACCGAAACCACCGCTACCGGAATAATGGCAATGGCCAAAATAGCCAGCACGGACTGGGCGTTGGTGTCACCAAAGAGAATAAAGAGGACTTCTTTAGAGAGCGAAGAAATTCCAAGGGCGCAGGGTGCCGCAAAGAGGATTGCGATGCGGATAGCGCTTTCGGTAATGGTGCGAGCCTCTAGGGGATTTTTCCTGGTTAAAGAGGCGGAAATAGCAGGAACCACACTCATGCCTAGCGCTACTACCAAGGTAAGGGGCAGATTGAAGATGGTTAATGCTTTTCCTGTATACATTCCATAGAGGGTAGAGGCCTGATGGGTGTATAGTTGGGAGCCTATCCAACCTTCTTCCAAAGCCTGTTGGGCAAACTTTGTCCCTTCCCCGAACATAAAGTCATAGTGTGCCAATACTTCCGGACGGGTGACCAGACGCCGGGTAATGGTGGCCATATCAATCAAGGTGGTCAAACTGGAAACCGAGGCACCGATGGTAATGGGAATAGCGATTACAATGAGTTCTTTTAAAATGCTTTTTTGAGAGCGGAGGGGTTGCAGTTGAGGCAGTGTACTCCGTTTCTTTTTGGTTGCAAGATAGATGATGCTTAGAAAGGCAAAGGAAAGAAAGGTCCCCATAGTCACGCCGGAAATTGCACCGGCCGAGGCATAAACGGTACGCAAATGGGAGGATTGTATTTTTTCGGTTGCCCAGTCAAAAGAAGCAGAAAGGCTACCGTCTACTGTCATCTTCATAAAGAAGGATGCGGCAATAATACCAACCAATAACTTGGCGGCCGCCTCAATTACTTCGGATATGGCGGTAGGAAACATATTCTGCCGACCTTGGAAATAGCCGCGATACACCGAGGCCAGAGCCACAAAGAAAATGGCAGGAGAGATGGCTAAAATGCCTAGTGCAGAACCGGGTACTGAAACAAAGGCCTCCAATTCGGCCGGGAAGAAATAAAGGAGTGCAGTTCCGGCAAAACCTATTGCTGCCAGGAAGCGAAAGGATGTTTGGAAAATGCGATGGGCATCCTGTTCGTTGCCTTTTGCCGTACTCTCTGCCACCATTTTGGAAATAGCAATGGGGAAGCCGGCGGTCGCAATGATAAACATAAAAGTGTAAATTTGGTAGGCAATATTAAAATACCCCATACCGGCATCGCCGATGAGATAATTCAGGGGAATTTTAAAGAAAGCCCCGATAATTTTTACAATTAAATTGGCAACACCTAAAATCAGTGCCCCCTGGATAAAACTTTTTGATTTTCTGTTTGTCGTTTTTTCTTCCAAAATCTTTCACTCCCTGTTCTATCTTCTATGGGACAAACACATGATACTATTATATTATAAATCTTTATGGAAAACAACCTATTTTTTCTTTTTCATGGAAAAAGGGGAATCTGCTTATGCAGATTCCCCTTCACTATTTCAATTGTAGTTTGTTATGCAATGATTTGATCGCTGCGAACCTCGTCCAAGGTGCGGGAAACCGAATGCTGAATCGGCTTCCATTCCACCTTTTTAAACAGGGCAATGACGGCAATGGGAACATAGGTTAGCATAAAAATCGGAAAGGTAAGAAGATTGACAATTCGTTTCCATTTGCTGCAATGGATCTGTTTCCATTCCGTAATGGTGGTAATAGTACCCAGAATGAAGAACATGCCGTAAAAATTCAGCAATGTCTGACCCAGAGTTTGTAGCAGAATGGGAGTGTCCGGCGAGTTGGCCAGAACCCCAAGGGGAATTGCGATGATATTGATGGCTGTACTAATCAAAGTCAAAAGCATAGCCGGCATAATGGTCATCAGCATATCAAAGCAGGAAAAACTCCCCTTTAAAATCCCGCGTACCAGTTTACCGCCATAGTTGGCAAAAACCTGATAGAAACCCTTGGCCCAACGGAGCCGCTGATTGTAGGATTGACGAAACAGGGTGGGTTGTTCGTCATAGAGAACCGCATTGGCACAATAACCAATGATTTCTCCGTGAATCACGCTGTCTACGGTAAACTCAATATCTTCCGTCAAAAGATGATGAATCCAACCGCCGTTTTTACGGATGATTTCAGAACTGATCAAAAAGCCAGTGCCGGAGATAGCACAACTGGTATTGAGTTGCATTCTGGCATTGTTTAAAAACTTGGCTTCCCGCAGGAACCATAGAGAATAGCCGGCAGAAATCCAGTTGCTGCCAAAATTCTTGGAGTTTCGGTAACTGGTAATAATGCGATAACCTTGAGAGAAGACTTTGTTCATCTCTGCAATAAAGTTCTGGTCTAATAAGTTATCGGCATCAAAGACCATATAGCCGTCATACTGCTTTTCTGCATGATCCCGGTTGATAATTTCAAACATCCAGTTAAGAGCATAGCCCTTTCCTACCTGTTCAGTATTGGCACGTTCGTAAACCATAGCGCCGGCTTCTCTGGCTACTGCGGCCGTATCATCGGTACAGTTGTCTGCAATTACAAAAATATCGACCAATTCAGCAGGATAATTCTGATTCTTGATGCTCTCAATTAATTGGCCAATGACACTTCGTTCATTACGGGCAGAAATCACCACTGCATAGCGGTGCAGTGTAGATGCCTCGTACTGCTTGGGCTTTTTTAAAAGCCCAATAAATATATAAAAGAATTGGTAAGCATAACACAAGGTAAAAATGATCGAAATCATATAATTCAAATAAATGATCGTTTTCATAAGAATCCCCTTATTAGAGCAATGCTCATAAAAATTGCCGCTAAAATCAGCAGCGCCTATTTTCTAAATCTAAATATTCTTCTGTACTCATGATATCAAAATTACATTACCTTTATATATCTAATTTATAAAAAATATGTAAACAAATTATAAACTTTCTATAAACAACAGTCGGAAAGCGGTGTTTTTTTCTAAATAAGTCATTTCCTACAAGAAACATCTTCTTTGCAAAACAATCCCGCAAAGAATGAGGGGGTCAGAAAGGGAGTGCGAAGAAAAGTTTGGCCGCATAAAAAGAGCAAATAAAGGAAGGGTGACGGCTTGGTTCATAGTATGCAAAAAAGGAAGAAGTAGAACCGGATTTAAAGGTAAGAAAAAATTCAGACTATCTTTTTTGTTCGGATTGTGATAAACTGTTGATAAGAAGTCTTTGGCAGAAGGGGAGGGTCTTGTAATGATACATAAATCCTTAATTGAATTAATTTTTGAAGCGTCTTCCATTGAACGTTGGAATGATCATATTCGTCCATCCAGAGGATTTAGTGAACTTGATAAACAGTCCCATAAAATGATTTGTGCTTATGTGCTTGGAAAGTTGGAGCCAAAGGTAAATTGGCAAAATTTGATTGAGGGCGGAATCTTTGAGTTTTTACATCGTTTGGTGCTGACGGATATTAAGCCACCGGTTTTTCATCGGCTGATGGAGGAAAAGGGCGCAGAACTCAATCGATGGGCGGTTCGGGAGATTTTGCCGGAAATTCAGTCAATCCCCGGAGGATTTGCTCAGCGGTTTGAGCGTTATTTCACCGAAGATGGATACTGTGCTTTGGAAAAACAAATTCTGGAAGCGGCCCATTATCTGGCGACCAAGTGGGAGTTTGATATTATCTATGATATGTGTCGCAAGTATTATGGCATTGAGCAAACCAGATATGAGATTGACAGTAAATTACAGAAATTAGAGGAATTGCCTTGTTTTTCTGCCCTGATGCAGAATAAAAATTATCAGGGATTCATTGATTTGTTGGGAGAATTGCGTTTTCAACAGAGATGGTCAAGGTCGCCCCGGATTCCCGAAACATCGGTCATTGGACATATGCTGATTGTAGCCATCTTGACCTACTTTTGTTCCTGTGAGATAGGGGCTTGCAGCCGGCGGGCGGTTAATAATTTTTGGGGCGGATTATTTCATGATATTCCCGAAGTATTGACCCGGGATATTGTTTCTCCGGTTAAAAATTCTGTAGAGGGTCTGGACGAGTTAATTAAAAGCATTGAGCAAGAACAGATGGAACGGGTGCTCTATCCTCTGATTCCGGAGAAATGGCAGAGAGAGATTGCCTATTATACCCAGGATGAATTTGAAACTAAAGTGGTTTTAGATGGATGTGTTATGAAGGTAACCTCTGAAGAGGTAAATACCCATTATAACCAGGATTGTTTTTGTGCGGTAGACGGCAGATTGATTCGAGGCTGTGATCATCTTTCTGCCTGTATAGAAACCTATGTTTCCCATACCTGCGGTGTGACCACCCACACCCTCCAAGAGGCCAATCGTGGGTTATATGACCGGTATAAAAACAGCTGTATTGGCGGGGTGGATTTTGGATGTTTATTTGATTATTTTCGAATTTAACAGAAACAATAGTTTGCACCCCTTTGATTCCTTTGCATAAACTGATAATAACTTATTGTTGCAAAGGGGTGTTTGTGGTGGAAGCCGTATTCATAATAATCCTTTCGTTTTTTGCTGTTTATGGAATTTTACAACTCATTGCCAAGGGGTTATTTTCTGCTAGGGCAAGTGAGGATGGAGGCTCTGTGTTTGTCCATCGCATCATCGGTGTGCGAAACTGTGAAGAGTCCATAGAAGGAATGATTCGCTCATTAGTCTGGGAGGATATTCGAGAGGAATTAATTGTGGTAGATCTTGGCTCTGATGATGCAACCAGAGAAATTCTTAGCCGCTTGGAGGCAGAGTATGAGTTCTTGCATGTGATGCCGCCGGGGGAATATGAGAGTTATCTGGGGATGATGCTAAGCGGTTATTTGGAATAGAATTTCATAAAAATGCTAGAATAAACGGATAAAAAATTGACAAAAGATTTTTCCATATGATAAAATAGGCTTTAGATTTTTACAGGAGTTGATAACCATGAAACTTATGATTGCATCAGATATTCACGGTTCGGCGGCGTATTGCCGAAAATGGATGGAGGCGGTGGAGAAGGAAAAACCGGATCAGATTCTGCTTTTGGGGGATTTGCTTTACCATGGGCCAAGGAATCCGCTTCCGCTGGAGTATGATCCTAAGGCGGTGGTGGCTATGCTAAACACCAAAAAGGAGCAAATCCTTTGCGTACGCGGGAATTGTGATTCTGAAGTAGATCAAATGTTATTGGAATTCCCCATTTTAAGTGATTTTTGTATGGTCTTTTGGGAAGGACATCGCATTTATGCAACCCATGGACATCATCATTGTGATACCAATTTGCCACCCATCTATCCGGGAGATATTTTGCTTTGCGGGCATACCCACGTGCCGGCTTGCCGAGAAGTTGCGGGGAGATGGTATCTCAATCCCGGTTCGGTGTCGATCCCTAAGGAAGACTCGTGGCATGGATACATCATAGCGGAGAAAGAGACGTTCTTGTGGAAGGATATGGATGGAACGATTCAAAAATCCCATGCATTTTAGGAAAACGGAAAGATATAGCGATAGTGTCTAAGAAAAGTATAAATAGCAAAAAGGCTTCCTTGTATAAATAAGGAAGCCTTTTTGTTTGAATATCATTTGTGAAAAGAATAGGATCGTTTTATTGTAATACCAATTTCAGGAAGGTCTTTTTCCCTTTTTTGATAATCAATTCGCCGTCCTGGAACATGGCGGGGGTAACCATCAAATCGACAGCAGTTACCTTTTCGCCGTTGATGCTAAGACCGTTTTGCTGGATGAGTCTGCGACCTTCGCCTTTAGAAGGGATCAGATTCACTTGGAGCAAAAGATCAAGGACATTGATGCCGTCATTTATGGTATTGGCGTCTATGGAAGCAGAAGGCATATTAGAGGTATCATTGCCGCCGCTGAAAATAGCGGTGGCCGCATCATTGGCAGCCTTGGCAGCTTCTTCGCCGTGAACCATCTTGGTAACCTCATATGCCAAAATGCATTTTACCTTGTTTAATTCCTGACCTTCCAATTTTTCATATTCACGAATTTGCTCCATGGGTAGGAAGGTAACCAATTTCAGCAGACGGATGACATCTTTGTCATCTACATTCCGCCAATATTGATAAAAATCGTAAGGAGATACCTTTTCAGGATCCAGCCAAAGCGCACCTTTTTCGGTTTTCCCCATTTTTTTGCCTTCTGAGGTAGTAAGCAGAGTAAAGGTCATGCCGTAGGCTTGTTTTCCGGCTTTCCGGCGTACCAGTTCGATGCCGCCGATGATATTTGCCCATTGGTCATCGCCACCAAACTCCATCAAACAGTCATAGTTTTTGTTCAGGGTATAGAAGTCAAAACTTTGCATCAGCATATAGTTAAATTCCAGAAAGGTAAGACCTTTTTCCATTCTGGATTTATAACATTCCGCGGTTAGCATTTTATTGACGGTAAAGTGGACGCCAACCTCCCGCAGAAAATCTACATAATTAAGGCCAAGGAGCCAATCGGCGTTATTGACCATCAGGGCCTTCCCGTCACGAAAGTCAATAAATTTGGACATCTGCTTTTTAAAGTTTTCCGCATTATGAGAGATGGTTTCTTGGGTAATCATGGGCCGCATATCCGCCTTGCCGGTAGGATCTCCTACCATGGTGGTGCCGCCGCCCAGAAGAATAATGGGACGGTGGCCGGCATTTTGCATATGCTTCATGACAATTAACTGCATAAAGTGACCGATATGCAGGCTGTCTGCTGTTGGGTCAAAGCCGATATAGAAGGTGATTTTCTCCTCGCCAAGGATACGTCGAATCTCTTCTTCGTGGGTGGTCTGGGCGATTAGACCACGTTCTTTTAGGGTATCAAAAACATTTTCCATGATGGTTTCCTTTCTTTTGTTACTCGGTAATTTCCTCGGTGGTTTTTGAGATGGTTTCCGTGATGGCAATGGCCAATTCCTCTAACTGTTTAGGATCTACATGGGAGGGAGAACCGCTCATCAATTCTGCCGCAGTCTGAACCTTGGGGAAGGGAATGACATCGCGGATAGAATCGCAACCTGCCATGATCATTACCAACCGATCCAGCCCGTAAGCCAATCCGCCGTGGGGCGGCGTTCCGTATTGGAAAGCCTCCATTAAAAAGCCAAAGCGTTCCCAGGCTTCTTCTTTAGTAAAGCCCAGAGCCTGGAACATCCGTTCTTGCAGTTCGGTATGGAAGATACGCAAACTGCCGCCGCCAATTTCGGTTCCGTTTAGGATAATATCATAGGCTTTGGCGTGAACTGCACCGGGATCGGTTTCAAGTAGAGGAATATCCTCATCGACGGGATGGGTAAAAGGATGATGTTTTGCTACATAACGATCTTCTTCCTCGCTATATTCAAAGAGGGGGAAATCGGTCACCCAAAGGAAATTAAATTTGGACTTATCGATTAAATCAAACCGACGTGCAACCTCTAATCGCAGATTGCCTAAGGCGTCGTAGACTACTTGATTTTTATCGGCGATGATTAAGATGGCATCCCCTGGCTTTGCGTTGGTTTTAGATAAAATTTTCTGTATTTCATCCTCAGATAGGAATTTGGTAATCTGAGAGCGAAGACCGTCTTCCTCGACTACAATCCAGGCCATGCCTTTGGCGCGATAGGTCTTGACGTATTCTGCAAGGGAATCCAGAGTTTTTCGGGTCATCTTTTCGCCTAAACCCTCTGCCACAATACAGCGAACACTGCCGCCATCTGCGATGGCGCCGGCAAAGACTTTAAATTCACAATTTTTCAATTCGTCCGAAAGATTGATGAACTCCATGCCAAACCGGGTATCCGGCTTGTCTGAACCAAACCGCTCCATGGCCTCGTCGTAGGGGAGGCGGAGGAAGGGCGTCTGGATGGAGATGCCCAGCACCTCGCCAAACAGTTTTTGCAAAAATCCTTCGTTGATTTTAATAATGGTATCAATATCTGCAAAAGAGAGTTCCATGTCCAGTTGGGTAAATTCGGGCTGTCGGTCCGCACGCAAATCTTCATCCCGGAAGCAACGGGTAACCTGAAAATACCGATCATAGCCGCCTAGCATCAATAATTGCTTATAAAGCTGCGGCGATTGGGGCAGAGCGTAAAAACTGCCCGGATGTACACGGCTGGGAACCAGATAGTCTCTGGCGCCTTCCGGAGTACTTTTGGTAAGAATCGGGGTCTCCAATTCTAAAAAGCCATTGGCATCAAAGTAGTCTCGTGCCAGTTTGGCCACCCGATGGCGGAGGATCATATTCCGCTGCATATCCGGACGACGCAAATCCAAATAACGATATTTTAAGCGGAGAGCGTCTTTGGTGTCGATGTTTTCTTCAATATAAAACGGGGTAGTTTCCGCGCCGTTTAAAATGCGCAGTTCCGTTACAAATACCTCGATTTCGCCGGTTGCCATTTCCGGATTGATGTTTTCCGGCGTGCGAAGCAGGACTTTGCCTACTGCGGCGATAACATATTCGCTTTTTAACTGTTCGGCTTTCTCGAAAACCTTGCGGTCACTTTCGTCATTAAAGGAAAGTTGGATGATGCCGGTGCGATCTCGCAATGTGACAAAGTTTACACCGCCGAGCCGACGGTTTCGGGCTACCCAGCCGGTTAGAGTGACAATTTCATTTTGGTTTTTTGCAGAGAGTTCTCCGCACATGTGGGTGCGGGAAAGTCCTGTCATGGTTTCAAACTGCATGGGAAGACCTCCTTAAATCCTTTTTTCTAAAATGGTAGTATAAATTTCATCGGCTGTTAAAGCAACGGTGGTTGTTTCGCCTGTCTGCATCTGCTTTAAGTCAGCCTGTCCGGTTTTAATTTCATTCTCGCCAAGAACAATACTAAAGGAAGCACCAAGTTTGTTGGCATACTTCATCTGCGCTTTAAGGCTGCGGTCACAAAGATCCCGTTCTGCATGAATCCCCCGCTGCCGAAGTTCAAAGACTAGTTTTTGTACCGCCGTGTCGGCGATGTCGCCAAGGGCGGCCAGAAAGATATCCGGGGCATTGCTGGAAAGATTTTGGTCTAAACCTTGCTGTTTCATGATCATAACCAGACGTTCCAGACCGGCTGCAAAGCCGATTCCCTCGGTGGGTTTTCCCCCTAATTCCTCTACCAGACCATTATAACGGCCGCCGCCGCAAACGGTAGACTGTGCACCAAGTGCATCTGAAGTGATTTCAAAGACGGTGCGGGTGTAGTAATCCAGGCCACGCACAATGGTGGGATCTAAGACATAAGAAATGCCCATAGTATCTAAATAATGGAGGGTCTTGTCAAGATGCCCCCGACAGTCCGGACAGAGATGGTCAAGCATTTTGGGTGCATCTTTTGCAATGGCGGAGCAAATTTCCGATTTGCAATCGATGATCCGCATAGGATTCTTTTCCAGACGGGTGTTACAGGTATCACAAAGACGATCTTTGTGCTTTGTAAAGTAAGCCTTTAGGGTTTGGTTGTACGCCTGTTTACAAACAGGGCAACCGATACTGTTTAGATTTAGTTTGAGGTTTTGTACACCAAGTTTTTCGAAAAAAGCAAGTGCCAGTGCAATAACCTCCGCATCGGTGGCATCAGAGGTGCCGCCGAAACATTCAATACCGAATTGATGAAATTCCCGAAGGCGGCCCGACTGGGGCTTTTCATAGCGATAGCAGGAAATCAAATAAAATAATTTGGTAGGTTGTGGGTCGGCATACAAAGAGTTTTCGATAAAACTCCGTGCCAGGGAGGCTGTGCCTTCCGGGCGCAAAGTAATACTCCGACCGCCTTTGTCTTCAAAGGTATACATCTCTTTTTGTACCACGTCGGTGGTGTCGCCGACACCCCGTTGAAACAAAGCAGTATCTTCAAAAACAGGGGTGCGGATTTCCCGATAGCCGTATGTGGCACAAACGTCACGAGCCGCTTGCTCTATCCGCTGCCAAAGGGGGCTGTCGGAGGGAAGAATATCTTCCGTCCCCCGAGGTTTATTAATCATGATGGCATGACTCCTTTCTGATATTCTCCATAAGACCTGTCGTCCGATTCAAACCGGATTTAGGTAACTACAAGCATCGTCCTTGGGACGGATTATACTTCTGGCATAACTGGTCGATGAGTTCTGCCAAATCCTCCCGGCCGGTTTTTTTCTCGGCTGAAAAGGGAAGAAGAATACTGTGATCATCCAGTTTTAGCATTTCATAAATCGTGGTCAAATTGGCTTCGATTTGTGATTTTTTTAATTTATCCAATTTGGTGGCTACCACAATGGGCGAGTAGCCAAAATGGCGAATCCAGTTCAGCATGGTAATGTCGTCTTGGGTTGGTTTATGCCGTGCGTCCACCAACTGGATAATCTGAATCAAATTAAACCGGTCCGAAAGATAGGTTTCAATCATTTTGGCCCATCGCTGTTGCTCCGCTTTGGAAACCTTGGCATACCCGTATCCGGGAAGATCCACCAGCCGATATTGTCCTCCAATATCGTAAAAGTTAATAGTGGCAGTTTTCCCGGGTGTGCTGCTGGTTCTGGCCAGTTTGGTGCGATTGGTCAAACAGTTGATCAAGGAGGACTTCCCCACATTGGAACGTCCGGCAAAGGCAATTTCCGGCACCAGAGTGTCGGGGTATTGCGCCGCCTTGACGGCGGTTGCCAGAAGTTTTGCATCAATATAATCCATAAATACCTCCCCCAATATCATCTGGTTTGCCGTGGATGAGAAGAATTATCCGTAGCCTGTGCCCGGATTCTTTCTTCAATGCCTGTTCCGGAAAGGAAGGCTTCGATATACTGGGTTTCCTTTTTGTTTTCCTGCTGCTTTGCGTTGTGGGCAGGAAGCAGGGCGGTATCCAGTACGACATCCATGTTTTTGGCAAAGATGAATTGTATACTATCCTTCAGTTTTTGTGGTAATTCCTCGTAGTCTTGTTTGTTATCATAAGGGATGACAACGGTTTTGATTCCCATTCGGAAGGCTGCCAATACCTTTTCTTTTAAGCCGCCAATGGGAAGAACCCGACCCCGCAGCGTGATTTCTCCGGTCATAGCCACAAAACGGCTGACCGGCCGTCCGGTCAAAGCCGAAACCAGTGCTGTCGCCATAGTAATACCGGCAGAAGGACCGTCTTTCGGAACTGCCCCTTCCGGAACGTGGATGTGGATATCGGTTTGCTTATAAAAATCAGCAGAAATCCCCAAATATCCCGTGTTGGCACGGACATAACTGAGTGCTGCTTTGGCAGACTCTTGCATAATGTCTCCGAGATTTCCGGTTAGTTCTAATTTTCCGGTGCCGGGCATGGTGTTAATCTCTACGCAGAGGGTATCACCGCCCACCTCGGTCCAGGCCAGTCCGGTAACCAGACCAACTTGATTTTGCTCGGCGGTTTTATCATAATGATATAAAGGTTTGCCCAGAAAATCGGAGAGGTTGCGTACCGTGACCGACAGGGAAGACAGACCATCCTCTTGGGCAAAACGGGTTGCGGCCTTGCGGCAAAGAGCGGCGATTTTTCGTTCTAAGGAACGGACACCGGATTCTCTGGTGTAGGATTCAATGATGGCAGGAATAACCGCAGCGGTGCATTTAAACTGTGATGCCTTCAGGCCGTGGAGCCGACGCTGTTTCGGGAGAAGATATCGCGAAGCAATGCTTTGCTTTTCCTCTAAGGTATAACCGCTAATATCTATAACATCCATCCGATCCAGCAATGGCCGGGGGATGGTTTCTAAAGAGTTGGCGGTGGCGATAAATAAAACATCGGAAAGGTCAAAAGACAATTCCAAAAAATGATCCCGAAAATGTTTGTTCTGTTCCGGATCAAAGACTTCTAACATGGCAGAAGCGGGATCCCCGTGGTAATCCTGAGACATTTTATCGATTTCATCAATCAACAGTAAAGGATTGCAACTTCCGGCCCGCTTGAGGGCGTCGATGATACGTCCCGGCATGGCGCCAATATAGGTCTTTCGATGCCCCCGGATTTCGGCCTCGTTCTGAACCCCGCCTAAACTAATGCGGACATAATCGCGGCCTAAGGCTTCGGCCAAGGACCGAGCAATAGAGGTCTTTCCGGTTCCGGGAGGACCTACTAGACAAAGGACGTTGTTATTGGGATGTCCTGAGAGTTTGCGGACGGCAATATATTCCAGAATCCGCTCCTTTACTTTTTCTAAGCCAAAGTGATCCCGATCTAAAATCTTTCGGGCGGAAGTAAGATCCAGTTGCTCTGGAGTTTTGACCCCCCAGGGAAGAGAAAGGACTGTTTCAATATAGTTTTGGATCACACCATATTCTTGGGAATAGGGGTGGCCTTTGCCAAGGCGGTTAAATTCCTCCTCCAGCTTGTCGGCAACCTCTTTAGGGATGGTTCTGCCTTGCATTTGTCCACGATACTTTTTAATATCAGCCTCGGCGGCATCGCCTTCGCCCAGTTCCTCTTGGATGACCTTAAGTTTTTCCCGCAAGACATAATCCCGTTGGTGTTGATCCAGATTTTCCTGAACTTTGTCCATAACATCCCGCTCAATCTCTAAAAGATTGGTTTCGTGGATGAGAATCTCAATGAGTTTTTCCAATCGTACGTCTACTTGCAGTTCGTTTAATACATCCTGCTTTCGTTGTGGCTTTAAGGGGAAATTGGCGGCAATAACATCGGCCAATTCGCCCGGATCCTCAATGGAAAGAAGAGAGGTAACGGTTTCGCTTGAGAAACGGTCATGGAGTTCCAGAAATCGTTCTACCAAGTGGAAGGCACGCCGCATTAGAACTTGAATCTCTAAATCGTTAGGACACAAAATGTCTTCTGTGCGGGAAACATCGACCTCCACCAGATGGTCCAGTTCTTCAAACCGAGTAATATAGCCCCGGTGCAGACCTTCTACCAGAATCCGGATATTGCCGTCGGGAAGATTTAGGATTTGCTTAATTTCTGTAATAACGCCAATGTCCGCCAAATCCGAGAGGCCCGGATCTTCAACGGCAATGTCGTTTTGATGGCATAAAAAAATCAATTTGCCCTCTTCCATAGCGCGGTGAACCGCAGCGATGGACTTGGGTCTGCCTACATCAAAGTGCAGTACCATGCCGGGAAAGACCGTAATGCCCCGAAGCGGTACTAAGGGCAGGGTGAATTTATTTTTTAACATAGGCTGTAAAACCTGCTTTCTTTTCTTTAAAATTGGTTGATGCTTTTCCTCCAAGGAGGACAAGATATCTTAACCTACATATTATACTATTACCAAGAGAAAATAGCAAGACTTTTTTCCCGCTTTACCCTTAAAAATCTAGAGAAATGAATAATTTTTGCGGATAAATTTTGAAAAAAATCAAAAAGTGCTTGACAAAGGAAAAAACCTATGATAAGATTACACGGTAAAGCAGAAGGCAATCCGCCTCTCCCCTTCGCTTCTGGCAAAAGGGTTTCCTAAATTGGGATTTATTTTGACTGGGATCGTTTTGGTTTTAGTTCGAAATAGAGCGGAGTGCTTTTGCATTCCGCTTTTTTGTTGCCATTCGAGGAAGAGGATGCAAAGGTGTGTCCGGCTGCATATTTAAACAAGAGGGTGCCCTCTTTGTTTAAGCTTATTTTTGGAGGTGTTTTGTTATAGCAAAGCAGGATTTGATGATTAACGAGGAAATCAGAGACAAAGAGGTTCGTTTAATCGGCCCGGAAGGGGAACAACTTGGGATTGTCCAAAACAGTGTTGCCCAAACCATGGCGGAGGAAAGAAATCTGGATCTGGTAAAAATCGCACCTCAAGCCAAACCGCCTGTTTGCAAGATCATGGATTATGGAAAGCATAAGTTCGAACTTGCGAAGCGGGAGAAGGAGAACCGTAAAAATCAAAAGGTTGTTGCACTGAAAGAAGTCCGTCTCACACCCAATATTGACGAGCATGACTTCAACACCAAGTTAAATCAGGCTGTTAAGTTTTTAAAGGCCGGAGATAAGGTAAAGGTGTCGGTGCGGTTTCGCGGCCGTGAGATTACCCATAGTTCTCTTGGCAGAGATATCCTTACGCGGTTTCGTGACGAGGTTGGAGAGTTCGGCGGAGCCGACAAAGACATCAAGATGGAAGGCCGCAGTATGGCTATGATACTATCACCCAAAAAGGCTTAGGCGTAAAACGAAAGGTTTTTTGGACCAAAGCAATTATCAGTATGGAAGGAGAGAAATACTATGCCTAAAATTAAGACTCACAAAGGCGCTGCAAAACGTTTTGGGATAACCAAAAGTGGTAAGGTAAAAAGAAGCAAGGCATTTAGAAGCCACATTCTTAACAAAAAGACCACCAAGAGAAAAAGACATCTGAGAAAAGGCGGCTATTTGGCTGCTGCTAACGAGGCAACCATTAAGAGCATGATGCCTTATAAATAAGCCTTATGGTTTATGATGTCAGAAAAACGTGATTTGAGAAAGGAGCTTTTAACATGGCAAGAGTAAAAGGCGCTATGAAAACCCGCGCCAGACATAAGAAAATCTTAAAGCTTGCAAAGGGCTACAGAGGCGCAAAGAGTAAGCTTTACAGAACTGCGAACCAGGCAGTTATGAAGTCTTTGGTTTATGCATACAGAGATAGAAAAGCAAAGAAGAGAGAGTTTAGACAACTTTGGATTGCCCGTATCAATGCGGCAACCCGTGCGAATGGTATGAGTTACAGCAAATTCATGAATGGTTTGAAGCAGAAAGGCATCGAGATGAACAGAAAGATGCTTTCTGAGATTGCAATTTCTGATCCCGAGGCTTTTAAAAAGTTAGTGGACCAGGTGCGTTAACCCAAATGGCAGTATGGAGATTCTTCAGTTTCTAAGGTATGTGCTTTAGAATCTGAAGAATTTCTTTGGTTAGAGTAGTATTTACATAGGCGGTAAAAACCCGCCGAAATCATGATACAGAGTAGGTGCCTATGCGTTAGCCTTTGGCTTGTAGTGCCGGTTATACAGGGAGTTGATAGCCGGACGAAGACGTTTTGTCGCGGTATGGGCACCGCATCCCGCTGTTTAGCAGAACCTATCTCTTTGGCTGTGCTGACAGTGAATATAAGGAGGTAGTTTCTATGATACAAGAAAAATTCGATCTTTTTTTAGATGGTTGGAAGGCGGCGCTTAAAACTTTTTTGGCTCCTCTGCACCAGACGTTTTCGTTTTTGTCCAATCCGTGGATTAGCCTTGGGCTGATTGGTGCGGTCATGGGGGGACTCATTGCCTATTGTGTTCTGCGCGGTCGTGGCAACCTTCGTGGGCAGATGAAGGATACAAGGGTTTTGGCGGTTTGTGCCATGATGATAGCCCTCAATATTATTCTGGGCTGTTTTTCCATTCAGTTTAGTGCATATCTGCGTGTTGGGTTCGGATTTATTACCCAGCCGGTGGTGGCCATGCTCTTTGGGCCATTGGTTTGTTGTTTGACCGGAATGGTACAGGATGTGGTTTCTTATGTCTTAAATCCCACCGGTGCTTATGTGCCGGCATATACCCTTTGTGTTGGGATCTCCGGCATTTTCCACGGATTGATTTTGTACCGGAAGCCGGTAACCCTCGGGCGGGTGTTACTGGACAAGTTGTTAGTGGTTTTGGTGGGGAATATTTTACTCAATTCCATTGCCCTGGCGCCTACTGTAGGCAGTGGATTCATTGGGATTCTTCCTTCCCGAATTTTAAAAAATTTGTTGCTGTTGCCCATCCAGACCATAGTAAGTTATTTAATTTTGAAATTTGCGCAGCAGAGAAAACTGCTGAAGAGTCGTTGAAGTATCCATGTAAGAAGGTGCGATGATGGTGGAGATTACCAGCCGGGAAAACAAAGTGTTGAAGTTGGCGCGCTCCCTGCAAACCAAAAAAGGGCGGGTCACCTCCGGTTTGTATTTTGTTGAGGGACGGCGTATGGCCGAAGAGGCCCTTACTTATGCTGCGACGGAGATAGAGGCAATTTTGGTTTCGGATATTTTTGCAAAGAAGCATGAACCCTTTCTTAGAAAAATCGATGAAAGCGGAAAAGCGGTCTATATGATGAAAGAAAGCCTTTTTGCAGAGGTATGCGATACCGAAACGCCCCAAGGCATCGGGGTAATTTTGCGGATGCCAAAAGATGGGTTTGACCTTGGGAAGTGTTCTTTTCTGCTGGTATTAGACGGTGTATCAGAGCCGGGCAATCTGGGCACTATGGTGCGAACGGCAGAGGCGGCAGGGGTAGACGGTATTTTGCTTTTAAAGGGCTGTGTCGATTTATATAGTCCCAAGGTAGTGCGATCCACCATGGGATCTCTGTTTCGTATGCCCCATCAAGTAGGGCTTAGTCCGGATTTTTTGCAGGAATGTCAACGCCGCGGATTTTTTATCACAGCCACAGCATTGCGGGATTCGGTTCCCATTGCCCAGGCAGAGCGACATGAAAAGCAGATATTGATCATTGGCAGTGAAGCATCCGGGATTTCCGATGCAGTATTACAGTATGCCAACCAAAGGGTGCGAATTCCCATGGCGGGACATGTGGAATCTTTGAATGCTGCGGTTGCTGCCGGGATTGCCATGTATGCCCTTGGCTCATGCTAGGGGGTGCCGTGACAGTGGAAGAAACGCAACTACTTTATCGTGTTTGGCTTAGTGATTGCTGCGATCATAATCCCAAGCAGATAGATCGGTTTTTGAAAGAATTGGGGACACCGGAAGAAATTTTCCGGATGGATTTTCATAAGCCGCCCGTATCTAGGTTGTTGCGGGTGGGGCAGCGTCTGTGGGTTACCAAGGAGTTGGACAGAGCAAAACGGATATTAGACGCCTGCCGGAAAAAGGGAATTCAGGTTATTTCCATAGATGATCCGGCATATCCACAGCGTTTAAAGGAAATGTTTGCACCGCCGCAGATTCTTTATGTATTGGGAGACCTGCCGGATTTAAATCAAATGCTGGGCGTTGCTGTGGTTGGAACAAGAAAAGGAACCGGCGAAGGAGAACGGTTTGCCGGAAAACTTGGTAAGGAATTGGCGGATAGCGGTGCTGTTGTAGTGAGCGGAATGGCTAAGGGAATTGATGCGGCGGCCCACTGGGGTGCGTTGGAGGCCGGAGGTAATACCATTGCTGTTCTGGCCGGCGGAGTGGATGTGGTTTATCCTAAAGAGAATCGGGAATTGTATCGGCATATAAAGACCCATGGCTGTATCCTTTCTGAGCAACCGCCCGGTGTAAAAGGTCAACCGCATTTTTATCATCAAAGGAACCGAATCATCGTTGGCCTTTCCTATGGAGTTGCCGTAGTGGAAGGCGAAGAGAAGAGCGGGACAGCAATTACTGTAAAATTGGCACAGGAGTCTAACGCAGACATTTTTGCTGTGCCGGGCAATCCCCTCAATCCTTTTTCTGCATTGCCCAATGGGTTAATTCGGGATGGTTGTGTTCCTCTTACCGGAGGATTGGAAATGATCCAAGAATATATCGGGATCTATCCGGAGAAACTGGAATACGGAATGGCGCGGAAAGGACGGCCTGTCATTGGTGGATTGACAAAGGAACGAAAACCCATGAGTTGGGAAGTTTCTAAGTTGCAGACGACACCGAATCGGCAGGAGCGGGAGACAACGGTTTCTAACGGAGAGTTTGCGGTATGGCTTGCTGAGAACAACTTTTCCGACGAGGAGGAGAAAATCCTGCGATGTTTGCGGGACCGCGGCGGATTTGCCGCATATGATGAAATTGCAGATGCCTGCAAAATAGAGAGCGGACTGCTTAGCAGTCAATTGATTATTCTGCAGATGAAGAAGGCTGTTGTGCAAAGTGCCGGCGGCCAATATAAATTAGGGAAGATAGGAGGATAATACGATGGCCGAAAAAAAGGCTGTGAAAACCAAAGCCGCGAAGAAAAAATTGATCATCGTGGAGTCACCTACCAAGGTGGATTCTGTGAAAAAATATTTAGGCAGCGGCTATGCTGTTGAGGCGACCATGGGCCATGTGCGGGATTTGCCGAAAAGTCAAATTGGTGTGGACTTGGAACACGATTTTGATCCTCGGTATATTACCATTCGGGGTAAGGGCGATTTAATTGCAAAACTGAAAAAGAAAGCCAAAGCGGCAGATAAAGTGCTTCGTGCAACCGACCCTGACCGTGAGGGAGAAGCAATTTCCTGGCACCTTGCTCATGTCCTTGGCATCGATCCGGATTCCCAATGCCGTATTACCTTTCACGAGGTAACCAAAGATGTAGTCAAGGAAGCGGTTAAGGAGGCGCGGCCCATTGATATGGACTTGGTGGATGCACAACAGACCCGTCGGGTGCTGGACCGTATTGTGGGATATCAAATTAGTCCGCTGCTCTGGAAAAAGGTAAAAAAAGGGCTTAGCGCCGGTCGGGTACAGTCGGTGGTTGTTAGAATGATTGTGGATCGGGAGCGAGAGATTGAAGCCTTTCTGCCGGAGGAATATTGGACCATTGCGGTAAAACTAACCAACGAAAAAGGGAAATTGCCCTTTATCGCCAAATTTTACGGAACTGCAGGGGGAAAAAAGTTGCCCCTGGCAGATGAGGAAACGGCCATGAAGGTGGTAGCGGCCCTGAAGAACTCTGACTATGTTGTGGATGCAGTAGTTCGTAAGGAAACCAAACGCCGCAGTGCACCGCCCTTTACCACCAGCACATTGCAACAGGAAGCGTCCCGGAAGTTGAATTTTACCTCTCGGCGGACCATGATTGCGGCGCAGCAACTCTATGAAATGGGTTATATTACTTATATGAGAACAGATTCCCTTAGAATCTCGCCGGTAGCACAGAGTGAGGCACGGGCCTATATTGCAAAGCAATATGGAGCAGAGTTTGTGCCCAAATCTCCTAAGCACTATCGTGCAAAGAAAAGTGCACAGGATGCCCATGAGGCCATTCGGCCCACGGCATGTTCCAATACCCCGGAACAATATAAAGAAAAATTGAAACCGGATTTATACAAACTCTACCGTCTGATCTGGCTTCGGTTTATGGCCAGTCAGATGGCGGATGCAGTGCTCGATTCGGTAACAGCGGATATTCTTGCGGGGGATTATCTGGTTCGTGCAACCGGTTCGGAAATCAAATTTGCAGGATTTATGACTCTTTATGTAGAAAGTAAGGATGAGGAAGAAGAAAAAGCAAAGAAGATTCCGACCCTAAAAGAAGGCCAGTCGTTGTTGCTAAAGGAAATTGAACCGGAACAACACTTTACCCAACCACCGGCCAGATATACCGAGGCATCCCTGGTAAAGGCCATGGAGGAAGAGGGGATTGGACGGCCAAGTACCTATGCGCCTACCCTGGCTACCATTACGTCGGCACGGGGCTATGTGGCACGGGAGGGAAAGAGTCTGTATCCCACCGAATTGGGTTGTATTGTTACCGACTTAATGAAAGAGAACTTTAGGGATATTGTGGATGTGGAATTTACCGCCAATATGGAAGATAAAATTGAAGCCGTGGCGGATGGAAGTACCGGCTGGAAAGAAATTATCCGTGATTTTTACGGTCCTTTTGCCAAGACCCTAAAAGAGGCAGAAGATAAGATCGGGAATATCGAAATTCAAGATGAGGTTTCGGATGTTCCTTGTGAAAAATGCGGACGGATGATGGTGTATAAGCAGGGACGGTTTGGGAAGTTTCTGGCTTGTCCCGGATTTCCGGAATGCCGGAACACCAAAGCCATTACCAAGGCCTTGGAGGTTCCGTGCCCCAAGTGCGGCGGTAAGGTTTTGGTTCGAAAATCCAAAAAAGGTGCTATTTTCTATACCTGTGAGAAAAGTCCGGATTGTGACTTTATTTCTTGGGATGAACCCATCAAAGAGAAGTGCCCCGAATGCGGTGGTGCTTTGATGAAGGTTAGGGCGTTCCGCCGACGGGGGCCGGTGTCTTATAAGTGTTTTAACGAGGACTGTAAGTACGTTAAAAAGCCGGCTGCCAAAAGCAAAAAGAGCGGAAAAGAAGAATAGAAGGAAGGGTTGTTGCCGGTATGGCGGCAACCCTGATTCGTATGGAATAGGAGGAAAACAATGGAACTCCAGATTATTGGTGCCGGCTTGGCCGGTTGCGAGGCTGCCTGGCAGGCGGCTAATCGGGGAATCAAGGTGCGGCTGTTTGAAATGAAACCGCAAAAGCATTCGCCGGCCCACCAAAGTGACAATTTTGCAGAACTGGTCTGCAGCAACTCGTTGCGGGCCGATGGGATTTATAATGCGGTAGGGCTTTTAAAAGAGGAAATGCGACGGTTGGGGTCTTTGATTTTAACTTGTGCTGATGCGACCCGGGTTCCGGCGGGAGGCGCGCTTGCTGTGGATCGGGGAGGATTTTCGGCTATGGTAACGGAAAAGATTCGGAATCACCCCAATATTCTCGTTGAGGAAAAAGAGGTTACTTGTCTGGATTTGGACAAGTATACCATTGTGGCTGCAGGGCCTTTGGCCTCTGATGGCTTGGCCGAGGAAATTCGTCGATTGACGGGGGGCGAGGGGCTTTACTTTTTCGATGCGGCTGCGCCTATTGTGCGATTTGACACCATTGATATGCAGAAAGCCTTTCGGGCGGCACGATATGGTAAGGGCGGGGATGACTACATTAATTGTCCCATGAATCGGGAGGAGTATCTTTCTTTTTATCAGGCCTTGATTACCGCAGAGGGTGCACCGGTTCATGACGGGGTAGAAAATCCCAAGGTTTTTGAGGGTTGTATGCCCATTGAAATTATGGCAAAGCGGGGAGAAGATACCATGCGTTTTGGACCATTAAAACCGGTGGGGCTTACCAATCCCCATGATGGATCAAGACCCTATGCGGTGGTGCAACTGCGACAGGATAATGCGGCAGGGAGTATGTATAATCTTGTGGGATTCCAAACCCATTTAAAATTCCCGGAACAGAAGCGGGTATTTTCTATGATACCGGGACTTGAAAAGGCAGAGTTTTTGCGTTATGGTGTGATGCACCGAAATACGTATTTGCATTCGCCCGGATTGCTGACCAAAACCTATCGGATGAAAACCATCCCCAAACTATATTTTGCCGGACAGATTACCGGCGTGGAGGGGTATGTGGAATCTGCGGCATCTGGATTAGTAGCCGGTCTTGCGGCAGCGGCGGCTATGGAGAATCAGCCGGAGCCGTCTTTCTCTGCGCAAACGGCCATTGGTGCTTTGGGGGCGTATATTAGCCATGAGGGGATTTGTAATTTCCAGCCTATGAATATCAATTTCGGAATCATGGAAAGTCTGCCGGAGCGGATTCGGGATAAGAAAGCACGGGCAGAACGGATGGCAGAACGGAGTCTGGAGGAAATCCAAAACAGCGGATTTGCAGTTTCCGGGAAGGAACGTTGACAAGAGATGGGAATCTGGATATAATTTCCCTAAGGAGGGTTACGGTATGACACAAAGAATAGAGAAAAAAAGGCGACAAGATATCGTTTTTTTAAATATCTTGTTTTGTATGTTGGTCATATTCATACACATATCTTCCGAAGTCATTACCCGGATGGATCGAGGACAGACGATGTTTTGGGTGATTCTGGTTCTTTCCAGACTCTCTGGATTTGTGGTACAGGGATTTATTTTGCTCAGCGGGGTAAAATTATTCTTTAAAGTCGGTAACTTGCGATACGGAAGATTCTATTTTTCCCGATTAACAGCAGTGGTTCTGCCTTATATCTTATGGGTATTGATCTATTACATATATTTTTGCTTTAAAAACTATTTTACCTTTTCATGGGCAGAATTAGGCAGATTTTTATTGGTGGGGGATTTGTCGGCGCATTTTTATTTTGTAGTGGTGATTGTGCAGTTTTATCTCTTAGCGCCGCTGTGGATGTTATTGTTTAAAAAGGCGAATCCAACGGTGCTGCTTTTGGTTGCCTTGATGATTACCGTGATTTGCGGACTTTCCTTGGACCAGATTCTGGCTGCGCTTTTCCCAAACAGGAGTTTTCTGCATCTGGACCTTTTGTTCTTACGGTATCTGTTTTATTGGACGGCTGGATGTATGATTGGGCTGCACTATCAGGCGTTTCAGAATTATCTGCGGCGCAGATGGTTGGCGATTACCTTGTTGTTTCTTGCCTGCTCTGCTTTGGAAGCGGGATTTATCATACGTTTTGTAGGAAATGCGCCGGCATGGATGGACCAGATCCATATTCTTTATAGTATCAGTGCAATTCTCTTTTGCTATATGTTAGCCCAACTCTTCGCCGAGGGTGGAGGGTTTTTGATAAGACCTTTTAGATGGCTGGACCATTCCACCTACCATATCTATTTGATCCATTGTTTGATTATTTTCATTGCCAATGATGCTATGAGCCAACACGGAATCGAAAATTTGGCAGTGCGTTTTGGATGGCGTGCCTTGGCGGCCTATGGTGGGAGCATACTCCTTTGTCTGCTTTGGCAAGGAGGAAAGCGTTGCTTGGTTCGTGGGGGCAAGAAAAGGTAATGGCATCCTTAAAAGGATTATGGGATGTCTTAAACTTTTTAACAATGTGCAGAAGGAAACTTGACATCTTCTAAAGTTTTTTCGGGTTTATATATTGAAATTTCGTTTTTCATGTGCTATACTGTAACCATTGCGAAATTTGTCATTAAAATTTGGAAAGAAGGTTGATTCAGTTGAAAATCAGCGTAACAAAAACGACAGCGCCAAAGGCGAAACCTAGTATGGAAAACCTGCCTTTTGGAAAATTCTTTTCTGATCATATGTTTGTTATGGACTATGCGGAAGGAAAAGGTTGGTATGATCCTCGTATTGTGCCTTATGGGCCTTTGCAATTAGATCCTTCGGCTATGGTGTTCCATTATGCGCAGGAAATTTTTGAAGGTCTTAAGGCTTATAAGTCTAAGGATGGTCAGGTTCGGCTATTCCGTCCCTACAAAAATTTCGAGCGGATGAATGTGTCGGCAGAGCGTCTTGCTATTCCGCAACTGGATGTGGATTTTTGCGTGGAGGCACTTAAACAACTGGTAGAATTGGATCAGGACTGGATTCCGGAACAGGAAGGGGCATCGCTGTATATCCGTCCCTTTATTATTGCCACGGATGAATATCTTGGCGTAAAGCCGTCGGATACATATAAATTTTTGATTATTTGTTCTCCCAGCGGTCTTTACTATCCGGAAGGTCTTAACCCGGTTAAAATCTATGTGGAGGACAACTATGTCCGTACTGTGCGGGGCGCTACCGGCTTTACAAAGACTGGCGGCAACTATGCAAGCAGTATCAAAGCACAGGTCATTGCCCATGAACGGGGATATTCTCAGGTTCTTTGGCTGGATGGGGTAGAGCGGAAGTATATCGAAGAAGTTGGTGCTATGAACATCTTCTTTAAGATTGACGGCGAGGTTGTAACGCCTATGCTCAACGGAAGTATTTTAAGCGGTATTACCCGGATGTCTGCGGTTGAACTGTTAAAGAAATGGGGCGTTCCGGTTTCGGAGCGGCGGATTTCTATCCAAGAGGTTTATGAGGCCTATCAAAACGGTAAATTGGAAGAGTGTTTCGGCACCGGTACGGCGGCCATTATCTCTCCGGTCGGCGAACTACGTTGGGGCGAGCATGTTATGCAGATTAACAACAATCAGATCGGCGAGGTTACACAACGGATTTTTGATACCATTACCGGTATCCAGAATGGAACCATGGCCGATGAAATGGATTGGGTTATTACGGTTGATTAACGGCTTTTGTAACATTTTACACAGGTTTTGCGTAAGCAAAGCCTGTGTTTTTTATACGGAAAACTACAAGGCTTTTTTGCTTTTTCTATAGACAAAATTGTTTTTTTGAGGTACAATAACCGGGGGTGAGGAAGATGAAAAGGGAAGAAGATATAATTGCCCATGACTTTTTGAATCATATTCGTTTAACCATTGCAGATGTTGAGCATAAGGCGCCGCATACCCACGAAGAGATGGAACTTTGTGTAGTATTAGAAGAAAACATGAAGGTGTCCCTTTCTTCGGAAACTTTTTTGGCAAAAAAGGGAGATGTTTTTGTCGTTAACCCGTATACACGGCATGAGTTTTATGCGCCAAGCGGAGCAAAGGTCTTGATGCTTCAAATTCCGGTTAATTTTTTTGAAGAGGTTTTCCCGCACATGAGAGAGATTGAAGTTTGTGCGAAGCCTATGTCAAATGCGAAAACCGTAAAGAAGGTCATGAAACTGGCGGTTGCTTTTATCGGGAAAAGGGAATTTTATGAATTGCGTTGCGCGGGATTGCTGTATAGTATCTTTTATGATATCTTGCGAGAATGCGGATGTCAGGAGCGGGAAGAGATTGCGGCGGGAAAGAAAGAAAGGCGGATCGGGCATATAGTGCGGTATATAGAACGCAATTATGCGAGAAAACTATTACTGTCTGATATTGCCAAACAGGAAGGCGTTACGGTTTGTTATCTTTCCCATCTTTTTAAAGATTCTTTTGGAATTAGTTTTCAAGAGTATCTGCAAAAAATCCGCAGTGAAAAAGCCATGAAACTTTTGAATATGACCCAAATGTCTATTTTAGATATCAGTATTCATTGCGGCTTTTCGGATCCTAAATACTTAAATAAAGGGATTGAGAAATATTATGGAATGACCCCAAGGCAGGTGCGGAAAGAGCGAGATAAAGAAGTGATGGAGAGAAAAAAAGAAGAAGAGCGGATTCGGCAAGAGATGTCTCTTGAAGGAAATTTGGAAACATTGCGCCATTTCTTGAACTTATAAACAAAATACCCCGGTAAATATGATATGCACTCCAAAAGCGTCCAACTTTTGGGGTGCATATCATTACGGGGGCGTTTTTGTTATCTAGGGAGATTAAAATCTTATTTAGAGGGAGAAACTTCGCTCCAAGCCCTTTCTTGGAGTTGGACATCCAAAGCCTGCATGCCGCAGGATCTGCCGATAAAATCGGCTTCGTCTGCATTGGCCAACCACAAACGATGCTCGGATAAGGGGAGGTATTTGCCCATTTCGGGAAAATCAAAAGCAAAGGCTTCTGCATAGGCAACGCGCATACTGTTTCCAAAGGTTCCATTCCAACGTTCAGCGGTTTTTTTGGCATAATTGGAGCCATCGTATTTTTGGCTTTTCATACAAGCAATGGCTTTCACTTTCAAATCGATGACGTCGGTAACGTCAACATAATAGGTGGCATAAGCGGTTTTGTTCGATGAAAGCAGAGTGTTTCCCATACAGTCATAGGTAGAAAGCATAAATGCACACTGTGCAATATGGGCCGGTGTTTCTTTTTGGTCGAAACTAACTTTTGAGGCAGCCAAAGAAGCGAAAATGGCAATTTGTCCTGTCATGCCATGGTGGTTACTTAAACCGCCACCCTCATAAGGCCAGTGGGTAATGAGCATATCGGGTTTAACTTCCCGCATGACAGATGCCAATTTGTTGGTGATTTCTCTGTCGAGGGTTAAGAATTCGTCATTATAACTGATAAAACGAATATCGGTAATGCCAAAGAGAGCGCACGCTTCGCAAACCTCTTGATATTTTACTTTTTGCCGTTCTTCAACCATCTTTTCGATTTCTGCATCGCTGAAATCCTTTGCCTTCCGCTTGAGAAGATCGCAGATTACCTCGTCGTGTTCGTGTAAACCGTGGGTTAGGGAAACACAAGTTACCTCATCCCCTCGCTGGATGTGATTATAAAGTGTACCTCCACAGTGATCAAACATGTCGGCCGGATGTCCTGCTACAACCATAATTTTCATTGTTTTTCCCTCCTAAAGGATAAAATAAATTTGCGCCTTTACTATATAGCAGAATTGCAGGGAGGACAATGATAAAAGTGCTTAAAAAATACGACCAATTTGTCTTATTAAAAGAAGAAAATTTTTAGTAAAGAAGGTATATAAAAAATATCTGATTAATATGTCATAAAAATATGATGAATTTGTTTTCTGTTGTTGGTTTGAACAGAAAATAAAAAACCGCCTCATATGAGACGGTTTTTTTATTTTCTTCAAAACTTAACTGTTTTCTTTAATGAATTCTGCGATTTTTCCAAAATATTGACAAAGGCCAACTACGTCAGCACCTAAGTTAATATATTGATAACCCATTTTCATCAGGTCTTGTGCATTGTTGATAGAGCCGACAGTTCCGGCAAATTTGCCGTATTTCTTTGCGGCATCTGCAACCTTTTGGAAGCCGGCAACAACATCCGGATGATCCATCTCGCCGGAATGGCCGATGCTGTGAGAGTAGTCGCCGGGGCCGAAGAAGAGGATGTCATAGCCGGGAACCTGTGCAATTTCGTCAATTTGCTCCATGGCTTCCGGATCCTCGATTTGAAGAATAATAAACCGTTCCTCATTGGCTTGTCGATTGTATTCTGCCTGGGGTATCTGGCCATATTTGGCATCGGCGTTTCCGCCGTCTACCGGTCTGCGGCCAAGGGGATAGAAACGGGTCATATGTACAACCTTTTTGGCATCTTCCGGTGACATTACATGGGGTACCATGAGACCGGAAGCGTCTAATTCCAGAGGACGGATGTAGTCGCTGTAAGAACCACGGGGTACCCGAGTCAAAATATCGGTGTTATAAATCTTTGCAGTAAGAATTTGCTGCTCGGTAATCTGGTAGTCGTTAGCGGTATGTTCCATATCCACCCAAATACAAGGGATATCCATCATAGCTGCCATTTCCACAATACGGGGATCTGCGGTATTTAATTTTACCGAGAAAGCAGTCTTGCCGGAACGCAAAATTTCTAAAGTCCGACTTTTACGCATATTCATAATATATTCATCTCCGTTTTCTGTTAAATTAGATTCTTTCGTCAATTTCTACATCCATTGCTTGGAAAGTACAACTCTTGGCCAGAATTTCTTTTTCGTCAGCGTTTGCCAGCCATAACCGGTGCTTGGACAAAGGCAAGTAATCGCCAACTTCAGGATTTTCAAATGCAAAGCCTTCTGCATAAGCCAAACGTACCGGAAGTCCGTATGCACCGTTCCAACGCTCAGCCACTTTTTTGGCATAACCTTGGACGTCGTATTTCTGGCTTTGCATTGCAGCAACGGCCTTTACTTTTAGGTCGATCACGTCGGTAACGTCTACATAATAGGAAACATAAGCCGGCTTGAACATACCTTCCAAGGAATGAAGGTGAGTATCCCAGGGGCAGAGCATAAATACAGTCTGTGCAACATGGGCGCCGGGGAGATTGTCTTCGGAGCCAAATGCACTGGAAGCACCAACTGCGTTAATTGCAATCTGGCCGGTAACAGCGTGATGGTTGCTGATGCCGCCGCCTTGATAAGGCCAATGGGTAATAACCATATCGGGTTGCACCTGGCGAATAACAGTAGCAAGTTTGGAGATAATACCCGCATTTAATGTTAAGAATTCATCGTCGTAATCAAGGAAGCGGATATCCTCAAGGCCGAACATTTTGCAGGCTTTTAAAACTTCGGCGTACTTTACTTTCGCCCGTTCCTCCACCATATTGTCGATTTCTTCTTTGGTATATTCATTGGCTTTGTAACGCAAAATGCCGGTAATTACTTCGTCGTGTGACCGCAGTCCTTGTGTCAGGGCAACGCAAGACACCTCATCGCCACGTTGGATGTGCTTTAGCAAGGTGCCGCCGCAGTGGTCGAACATATCGGCCGGATGTCCTGCTACAACTAAAATTTTCATTTTTATTCCTCCTGATTTGTGAAAAAATATGTTCTTGTTCCTTTATTCTACTATGATATGAGGGCAAAGTCACGGTTTATGTTGCGGTAAAGGAGTGATTAGTTTGCTGTTTCTAAAAGAACTCAAAAAAATGACGGACAATCTTGTTATTTTGCAGATTAGTTTGTGTAATGCGAGGTGGAACTAGAGGCGAAAGCGATAGCCGGCCCCCCATACGGTTTCGATATATTTTTGTCCGTTTGCATTCTTTTCAATTTTATCACGGATTCGTTGAATATGTACCGTTACAGTAGAAACATCTCCCATGGCATCCATCCCCCAGAGACGGTCAAAGAGCCGCTCTTTGCTAAAAACAATATTAGGGTTTTCGGCAAGAAAGAGGAGAAGTTCAAATTCCCGTACCGGCATGGAGATCTCCTTGCCGCAGACATAGATTCGATGGGCGTCTTTGTCGATTTTTAAATCACGGATGGTAAGAACGCTGGACTTTTCTACGGTTGTCTTATGAACGAGTTTTTGGTAGCGGGCAATATGGCTTTTGACTCTGGCGACCAGTTCGGAAGGCGAGAAGGGTTTGGTCATATAGTCATCAGCGCCAAGGCCAAGACCACGTACTTTGTCAATATCCTCGTTTTTGGCAGATAGAAAGATAATAGGGATATCCTTTTCGCGGCGCAGTTCTTTGCAGACAGAAAAACCGTCCCGCTTGGGCAGCATGATATCCACAATGACCAAAGCGTAGTCTTTAGACAGTGCCATTTGCAGACCCTGTTCACCGTCGGCGGCAAGGTCGCAGTCAAAGCCGTTGACTTGCAGATAATCGCGCTCTAATTCGGCAATGCTTTTGTCGTCTTCGATAATTAAAATTTTCATGGCTGCAACTCCTTTGATTGATCCTTTATAATAGGAAGAAAGACAAATACACAGGTTCCCTCTGTTTCCTTGCTGTGGATCCAGATTTTCCCGTTATGGTCAGCTATAATTTGGCGGCAGATGGAAAGCCCCAGACCATTTCCTTTAATTCCGCTGTTTCGGGAGGGATCTCCCCGATAAAAACCTTCAAACACCTTTTTCTGATCTTGGGGAGCGATGCCGATGCCGGTGTCGGAAAAGGAGATAAGAATGCCGTCGGAGATAATCTGCCCCACAATGGATAGGCTTCCTGTGGGCCCGTTTTTGTATTTTACGGCATTGGAAATCAGGTTATCGCAGACCCGACGCAGTTTTTCGGCATCAAAACAGACCGAAACTGGAGTGTTGGGGATATCGCAGGAAAGAGCCATGCCGCCGTCGTGCAAATCCAGTTCAAATTCTCTCATGGTTTCCCGCAGGAAAGAGAAGATATCCCGAACTTCCATATGATAGGGGATTTTTTTCATTTCCAGTTTGGAATAAAGAGAGAGGTTGTCTGCCATACTTTCGATGGCATCGGCCTTTTGCCGAATGGTGTCTAGATAGCGTTGCATTTTCTCCGGTGTATCAGCAACCCCTTCTAAGATGCCGTCTACATATCCGCGGATAGAAGTAATGGGGGTTTTGATGTCATGGGAGAAGTTTGCCAGGAGCATTCGGTGTTCCTGCTCCCGGTACAGGGTTTCTTGTACATTTTTTTGCAGGCGAAGCCGAAGGGATTCTAAAGAACTGCACAAGGCTTGTAATTCTGCATCTATGGCGCCGGTAAATTCACAGGTAAGATCCCCGTTTTTTAGCCGCTCTAGGGAGCGGGTCATCTCTCGGATTGGCTGAAGAATACTGCGGGACAGATAGGCGGTCATGGCGATGCCGGTTGCAATGATAATCAAGACTGACATAAGCGCCCATGCGATAAGAAACCTTGTGACAATGGGATTGGAGATTTCCAGACCGCTTGTTAAAGAGAGTTCCACGGTGGGATGAAGCAAGGTAAAGACGGCCAAAAGACAAATGGAAAGTAGCAGAATCAGCACAACCGGAATGACCAACATTACCAAAAAGCAGACTAGGAATTTTCTCTTAATGGACATACCATTCTCCCCTTGCAAACGATTCTATATCTCGCGTTTTAAAAAAAGGTAGTATCCGCCACTGAAGAAGACCAGACTGTAGCCCGTAAGCAAGCAGATTTTGGCGGTAAGAGCCCCTAGAGGGAGGCTGTGGCCCAGCCAGAGTGTATGCCATTTCATATAACCGGTAAACAGCAATCCGCTTAGGTTGGGGACAAAGATGCCAAGGATGTATAGCAAGATATATACTATTATACACAAAAACATAGCCATTGTCGAGTTTTTTCCCAATTGATTTATAAAGGTGGCCATTAAAATAACCACAACCATGGGAAGCAGATCCAAAAAATAGGCCAAAAAGGCGTAGCCAAGGCTTTTGGTTCTTCCTAAAATCAACGCATCCAGCAAGGAGGATGCGGCAAAGAGAACCAGTAAATAAACAAGGGCAAGCAATGTAACAGAGGTAATCTTGGCGGTATAGAGTTTTAAGCGGGTTACCGGACGGAGGAGGGAAGCCTTAAGGGTCAAATCCTGGACCTCGGCAGAGAACAGATCGCAAACTGCCATCATAGTTACTAAGGGGATCAGAAAGTCCACGAACAAGGTAAGCATGGCCATGGCGGCGTTGCTGCCCGCTAAGTTGAAACTGCCATTGCTGACTCTAAGAAGCAGAACCTTGCTCAAGACATTACAGAGGGCTAAAACCATTCCGATGATAAGAAAGACCAGATATTTTTTTCGGTGAAACAGTTTACAGCATTCATTTTTCACGCAGACCAGATATTTTTTCACAGGACAACGCCTCCTCTCTTTTCTCGCACCACATGGAGAAAATAATCTTCCAGGGTAGGTTGAAACCGTAGTGCACTTTCCATGGATTCAAAGGTTAGCATTTCTCCTTCGTGGAGGACAGCCACTTGATTGCAGGTTTTTTCCAGTTCCGAGGCAATGTGGCTAGAGATCAAAAAGGTAACGCCCCGCTCCGCCAATTTGGTAATGATTTCCCGCACCTGAATGATACCCTCAATATCTAAACCGTTGGTCGGTTCATCCAGAATCACAAGTTCCGGCTCTGACAGCAGTGCCAGTGCAATTCCAAGCCGCTGTTTCATCCCTAGGGAAAAGCGGCCGACTTTGTCGTTGCGGTAGCGTTCCAAATGAAAAGTCGGATCGTAGCCATGTCGTTCTGTGAGCCAAGGAGTTGGG
>JAZRPL010000016.1:0-1353 GCA_045649245.1 Ructibacterium sp. | reverse complement strand
GATCAATGTGCAGATGGCCGTTGCGGTTTCTCCGCCTGCGATCAATGCAGTCAGATATCCAAAAAATGAAATACCCCCAAGGAAAAGACTTGCCATGATTCCCCATCCAAAGATTGTTTCCAATATACTTGCTATTTTATTCAAAACCTTCTTCATCTTTTCCCCTCCTTATAAACCTAAGATAGGCAATAACCCAAGCAGTATCACAACTTCCAATATATACTGTGCGGCAACCCACCAGAGGTCATTCTTCACTGTTTTTGAGAAATCAGATTCGGCCAAAGACATACCCGCATACATTCCAAGTGCAAGAGGCGGGGTAATTCCGCACATTACACCGCAGATACTCGGCAGCATTGCCGCCGCCAAAAGCGGATGGATTCCTACGGATTCAAATAAGGCAATAAAGACCGAGCCAAACATCACAACCAAAGAAGATCCGGGAATGACCATGCCCATAAAACAGGTAAATAACGGAATAATTAATGCAAGTCCTAATTTTCCGATATTCATATCGGTAAATACCGTCTTTAAATTTTCCGCAACACCTAGGTCAGCAAACAAAGAACCTATCATATATCCAAAGATACAGGTTGCAATCGCAGGAGAAATACTCTTGATACTTCCGGAGAACATCTTTGCCATATTAGAAAGACTGACCTGCTTTTTGTCCTTTAAGACGCAAACTGCGTAGATAGAAGCAACGCCCGCAATAAAGTACAAAATAGAACTAGAGAAATATTTCGCACCAGTTTCACCCAATCTTGCAGTGAAGAAAGTATCCTTCCACAGAAAATCCAGAACAAAGGGTAATAAAATGATAATCGGTAAAAGCAAACCCTGCCAACCCGTTTTCAAAGTTTCTTTCAACTTCGGACAATCTTCTTTTGCCATCGGCTTAACCTTATAATATTTACAAAAGACAAATACGGTAATCAGTCTTTGCAGAACAAACCATAAAGAACAGCCCCAGCAAACCACCCAGAACTGACCGGTGGTAACATTGCTCTTTGGATACAGGGCAAGGAATGCACCTAGCGCCGCCACAATATTGGAGGACGGAGGAATTGCATTTCCTAAATAACTGGAAGTACTTTCTATATTGGCTGCAAGTTCGGGCGGAAAGCCTGATTTTTTCATTGCAGGAATGGTAATCGCACCTGTTGCCATAACATTTCCGGGACCGCTGCCGGACAGGGCACCCATAAAACTGCTGGCGACAACTGATACATAACCCGCCCCACCAGGCACTCTGCCTAACAAGGCGAGAATGATGGCAACTGCACTATCAATAATCTTAGTTTTCGTTAGCAAGATTGACATAGCAATAAAGACAATCATCGAATAAATCAA
>JAZRPL010000015.1:0-5479 GCA_045649245.1 Ructibacterium sp. | reverse complement strand
GGAAGAGGATTTGCCCCAGATTTATGCCGAATATGAATCTCTGGTGGAGGAGTACCTCAACCGCAAGAAAGAAGGAAAGGGATTTCAATTCTTCCACTTTATGATTGATTTGGATCAAGGTCCTTGTGTGATTAAACGGCTCTCCGGTTGCGGAGCCGGTTGTGAATATCTGGCGATTGCACCCAACGGAGATATTTACCCATGTCATCAGTTTGTGGGAACGGAAGAATATCGGATGGGGAACCTCCATGACGGGCTGTTAAAACAGGATATTCGCAGTATTTTTGAAAACTGCAATGTTTATACCAAGGAAGATTGCAAGAACTGTTTTGCGAAGTTCTATTGCAGCGGCGGCTGTATGGCCAACGCCTGTCTTTTAAACGGAGATATCAACAAACCTCACGAAATCAGTTGCAAACTCCAGCGAAAAAGAGTGGAATGCAGCCTGTATGCCAAGGCGGTAGAAGCAAGTTGGGAAGAATAAAAAAATGCCCGGCCGAAAGGCCGGGCATTTTGCTATTATAAATTGCGTTGCAGAGCACAAATGGCACAGGCGGAGATGCCTTCGCCTCGGCCCTCAAATCCCAAATGTTCGGTGGTGGTGGCTTTAATATTGACGGTGACACCTTCCAAAACCTGCTGGATTCGTTGGCACATTTCGGGGATATAAGGAGCCAGTTTGGGCTTTTGGGCAATGATGGTGGCATCAATATTTTCAATATGCCATCCTTCCCTAGTTAATAGTTGGTACACCTTGGCCAGCAAGACCATGCTGTCTGCGCCGGCATAAGCGGGATCAGTATCAGGAAAATGTTTCCCGATATCCCCCAATGCCGCTGCTCCCAAAAGGGCATCCATGATCGCGTGCACCAAAACATCTGCATCAGAATGACCCAGCAATCCCTTTTCAAAGGGGATAGAAACCCCGCCTAAAATTAAATCTCTGTCGGCAACCAGTTGATGAACATCGTATCCAAATCCAACTCGCATCAGAAAACCTCCTTTAGGCGTTTGGGGCGTTTAATAACGCCTCGGCCAGAATTAAATCCTCCGGCGTTGTGACCTTTAAATTCTGATAACTTCCCGGGACAATTTTCACGGGAATGCCTATGTATTCTGCCAGAGAACAGTCGTCAGTAACGGTAATGCCATCCGCCGTTGCCTTTTGGTGGGCGGATAAAATGTCCTCCGTATAAAAACCCTGGGGTGTTTGAATTTGCCGTAGTAGTTCCCGTGGCAAGGTTGAGGCAACCATTTCGGTATTGGTCACTTGTTTGATGGTATCCTTTACCGGAACGCCCAAGGCGGCGGCACGGCAGGAATCCAAAGCCTCAATGACCCCCTTAATCTCTGCCGCAGAGATTAAGGGACGGGCGCCGTCATGGATTAAAACCCGTTCCTCCTGAACATGGCAAAGGCCCAGATATACGGACTCCTGACGGGAGATGCCCCCCGGGATGATGGCCTTTACCTTGCCAATGGAGAACTCTTTGACGAGGTCTTTTATGGTAAGCAAATCCTCTGACCGGGTTACGATAATAATTTCGCTGATTTCCGGTGCAGCATCAAAGGCTCGAAGGGTATGAGCCAAAATCGGCATACCGGACAGGAATAGCAGTTGCTTATTGGTATCTTTCCCCATGCGGGAACTGTTTCCTGCCGCTGCAATGACTGCCGAAGCGCGTCGGGGGGTATTTGGTTGTTTCATCCCTATTCTCCTTACCCTGAGATTTTTTCCATTAACAGTTGTTCTACCTTTTGGTATTCCATATTTTTGGATAGACCAAGTTCCGAAATTAAGGCGGATTTGGCATAATTGAGCATCTTTCGTTCGGCATTGGACAGACTCTTTTTACGGTCCTTTAAAAGCAACCGTTTGGTAATTCTGGCTACTTCCGGCAAGTGTCCATCTTTAAGTTTTTGCACATGCTCCCGATATCGCTTGTTCCAGTTGCCGTCTTCCTGGTCTTCGTTAGACTCGCCAAACTGACGGATTACTTCGTCCGCTTCCTCGGCAGATACCACATAACGCACGCCGATGGTGTCGATGCTTGCCGTAGGAATCAGCACTTCCACATCGCCAATGGAAAGTTTTAATACATAATAGTTATGTTCTTCGCCTAGGATATAGCGGTTCTCTACGCCTTGGATAACGCCGGCACCGTGCATAGGATAGGCGATTTTATCTCCAATTTGAAACATTCCATAACCCTCTTTCTCCTGTGATGTCAAAGATCCTGCAGAATCTGCCGGATATTGTTGTAGGCACAAACCTCTATTCTATCAAATTTTTTGATTTTCTCCTGCCCCGATGCCGGAATCAGGCATTTGGTAAAGCCCAGTTTCTCGGCCTCTGCAATCCGGTTTTCCATGAAATTACAAGCACGCAATTCGCCGGTAAGACCTACTTCGCCGATGGCGACAAGACCGCTTTCTAGCGGTTTATTTCGAAAACTGGAGGCGATAGCCAGAAGGACGCCTAAATCTACGGCGGGTTCTAACATTCTAAGCCCCCCTACTACGTTAACATAGACATCGTAGGAGGAAATGTGCAATCCCAACCGTTTTTCCATAACCGCAAGCAGCATGAAAACCCGGGACAAGTCTACGCCCGCAGCCATTCTGCGAGGGTTTCCAAAGGAGGTAGAAGCGGCCAAAGCCTGCACCTCTGCCAGAACGGGACGGGTTCCCTCCATGGTACAGAGAATGCAAGAACCGGCTTCTCCTTCGGGTCGGCCCGATAGTAAGGCCAAGGAGGGGTTGGGGATTTCCAGAAGGCCGTTTGCCGACATCTCGAATACCCCGATTTCATTGGTAGACCCGAATCGGTTTTTGATGGCACGGATAATTCGATAACTGCGTTGTTGTTCTCCCTCAAAATAAAGAACGCTGTCAACAATATGTTCTAAAATTTTAGGACCGGCGATAGAGCCTTCTTTGGTGACATGGCCTACCAAAAAAGTAGCAATGGATTCTTCTTTTGCAATTCGCATGAGGGTTGCTGCCACATCCCGGATTTGTGTTACACTTCCCGGTGCCGGAGAGATGTCCGGATTGAACATTGTCTGGACCGAATCCACAATCAGGATATCCGGCTTTTCCTGATAAATACAGGATATAATATGGGACATATTGGTTTCTGTGTAGATGCAGAGGTTTTCTGTATGAACCCCCAGACGGTCTGCCCGCAGTTTGATTTGCCGCTGGGATTCCTCGCCGGATATATATAAGATCCGCTGGGTTTTCCCTAAATACTCGCAACATTGGAGCAAAATGGTGGATTTTCCAATGCCGGGATCGCCACCGATTAAAATTAAGGAGCCGGGGACAATGCCGCCGCCTAATACCCGATCCAGTTCGCCAAGACCGGTTGAAATGCGCAATTCCTCTGTCGTGGAAATCTCCTTCAATGGTTTGGGTTTGGCAGAGGAGGCAATGGTGGTTGCTTTTTGATTCCCCTTAGGAGTCTCTGCCAGAACTTCTTCCACCATGGTATTCCAAGCGCCGCAGCCCGGGCATTTTCCCATCCATTTAGGAGATTCTGACCCGCAGTCTGAACAGACAAAAACGATTTTTTGTTTCATCTTTTCCCTATGCCTCTACCTTTCCATACGGCGATTTTGGGGAGATTTTAAATCCTTAGCCATATTAGTATTCTTGCATTTTTCTAGGATCAGTATACCATAAAAATTGAAATTTGTCCAATATTTTCTTGTATAAAAAGCGGAAGAAAAACTGAAAGAGCAAAGGGGAAAGAGGGGTCGATCCATAAAAAAAGCTTGCCGAAAACTCGGCAAGCATCTTTTGCAGAAATATTTTAATGGATCACAACCTGAGCATTGGTAAAGAGAAAATAGGCAATGATAATAAGGCCTACTGCAATACGATAATAACCAAAGGCTTTAAAATCGTGGTTACGAATATATCCCATGAGGAATTTGATGGCAACAATGGATACCAGATAAGCCACTGCCATGCCAACCAAAAGGATAACAATTTCTTGGGAAGTAAACCCGCCGCCGGTTTCCAAAAAGAACTTGACAATCTTTAAAAAACTGGCTCCGAACATGACCGGCACGGCTAAGAAAAAAGAAAACTCAGCGGCTACAAAGCGGGAAGTCCCCAAAACAACTGCCCCCAAAATGGTAGAACCGGAGCGGGAGGTTCCCGGAATTAATGCCAGTACCTGAAAAGCACCGATAAGAAGTGCAGTTCTGTAGTCTAAAGTGCCTAGGGAGTCTATCCGGGGTGTTTTGTGCAGGTTTTCCACGATGATAAATAAAATACCATAAAGGATCAAGGTGCCGGCTACCACCCATGCGTTATAAGTATATTGGTTGATGAGGTCATCAAACAAAAATCCTATAATAGCAGCGGGGACACAGGCCACCAAAACTTTGCTCCACATCTGCCAGGTTTCGGCCCGTTCCTGACGGTCCTTTTTAGGCGAAAAAGGATTTAATTTGTGGAAATATAAGGTCACTACGGCTAGGATAGAGCCAAATTGAATCACCACAAAAAAGAGGTCGGTAAAGGCTTTGCTTTGATGTAGTGGTAGGAATTGATCTACCAAGATCATATGCCCCGTGCTGCTGATAGGCAACCATTCCGTAATGCCCTGGACAATGCCTAAAATCACAGTCTTGAGAAGTTCCAACAAAAACATATTCTTTCCTCCTATCCATAAATCCTATGCCTTGGCATCGCCGTCAATGTCATCAATATTATAGGGCGTTGTCTGATAGACAAAGTAATTAAGCCAGTTAGAGTACAGAAGGTTGGCGTGGGAACGCCAAGTGTTTTGAGGGGGATTTTTGGGATTGTCGTATGGAAAATAGTTCTTGGGAACGGCAATGTTTAGTCCCTTTTCTAGATCCCGGAAGTACTCGGTGGCAAGGGTAGTACTGTCGTATTCCGAATGGCCGCTGATAAAGAACTGGCGTTCGCTTTTGGCGGTTACGATATAAACTCCGGCTTCTTCCGATTGTGCCAGAATTTCCAAATCCGGCACCTTCCTTATATCCTCCTCCCGAAATTCCGTGTGTCGGGAATGGGGAGCATAAAATACATCATCAAAACCGCGCAAAAGAATTTTATGCTTTTTCTCTGCCGGAATAAAATGGGGAAAGACACCAAACTTCTTTTGGGCAAGGGGATATTTTTTAATGCCGTAGTGGTAGTAAAGTGCCGCTTGTGCACCCCAACAAATATGGAAGGTGGAGGTAACGTGTTTTTTAGACCATTCCATAATTTCGCAAAGTTCATCCCAGTAGTCCACTTCTTCAAAGTCCAAGGTTTCCACCGGTGCACCGGTAATAATCATACCGTCAAAATTTTCGTTTTTATAGTCGTCAAAGGTCCCATAAAAAGTTTCCAGATGGCTTTTGGAGGTGTTTTTGGCCTCGTGAGACTTCATATGCATAAAATTGATATCGATTTGCAAGGGGGTATTCCCCAAAACCCGCAAAAGTTGGGTCTC
>JAZRPL010000014.1:0-39209 GCA_045649245.1 Ructibacterium sp. | reverse complement strand
TGAGTTACCATAATCACAGTCACTCCCCGACTTCGATTCAGATCCTGCACTAACGAAAAGAAATCTGTCGTCATGGCGGGATCCAAACCGGTGGTAGGCTCGTCCAGTACCAAAATCTTTTCGGCGGCACACAACGCTCTGGCCAGCAATACCCGTTGCTGCTGACCGCCGGAAAGTTCCCGATAACATTTATGTTTCAAATGCAATATTCCTAAGGTTTCTAAAATTAGGGCGGCTTCTTTCTTCTCTTCCGCCGTATAAACCGGGCAAAGTCCTTTTCGATTTAGAGAACCGGAAAGAACCACCTCCCAAACAGAGGCCGGAAATTCCTTTTGTACTTCGGTTTGTTGCGCCAAATAACCAATCTGGTTTCTTTTGATCCCCTTTTCAAAAACAATACTACCGGCACTGATATGCTTTAATCCTAACAAAGATCGCATTAAAGTCGTTTTTCCGGTGCCATTATCGCCGATAATACAGAGATAATCCTCCTTCTCGACAGAAAAACTAACATCTGAAACTGCAACCAATCCCTCATATCCTATGGTTACATGATCACATGTGATCTGCGTCATCACTTAGTGCCTCCTTTAGATTTTCTGCATTTAGCCTCATCAGGCTAAGATAGGTATCGCCCCGCTCCATTTCCTCTTTCGAAAGATTATGGCAGGAATGGAACAAAAGCGGCACTGCTCCGGTTTCTACCTGAAGCATTTTAGCAATTTTTTGATTGCTGAATTCAATATAAAAAACATTAGGGATCTTCTCCTTACGGATCTTATCGACCAGATACGCAACTGTTTTTACGCTGGGTTCCGTTTCAGAACTGCATCCCGGAAAAGCAGCACGGTAGTCAAGTCGATATGCTTCTGCAAAATAGCGAAACGGAAACCGATCTCCAAAGATCATGGTAGTTCTAGACGCCGAGGCAACAATCTCTCGAAACTCTCCATCTAAATCTTCCAATTCTTTACTATAGCGAAAAAGATTTTCCTGATATGTTTGACTATGTATTGGATCTAAATCCATCATGGCCATAGCAATGGCCTTTGTAATCTTAATAGCATTTTGCGGAGCAGTCCAGACGTGCTCATCATACTCTGCCGTCATTCCTTCTCCCCCATGTTGATGGATTTCATCAATCCCTTCTATGGATTTTTCCTCCACCACATCTACACATTCCATCATCCGCAAAACCCGATAATTAGAAGTCCCCTTATTTTCAAGCAAGGTATCTACCCATGCATCAGATTCTCCACCATTATAAATAAACAGATCACAGTTTTCCACCGCAATCATATCTGCAGGCGACGGCTCAAAGGAATGACTTTCTGTGCCGGGGGGCAACAACATAGAAATATCTGCAGTATCCCCGACAATTTCCCGCGCAAAATCATAGGCAGGAAAAATGGTCGTAACAATGCGAAGTTTTCCGGATCCCTCCATGGGTTGATTGGAATAACATCCCGAGCAAAAAACACCAATTAAGAATGGAATTAGGCAGATTATCCCCTTTATCTTAAGCCGTCCTTCTTTTTTCTGTCTCTGCATACCGTTCCTCCTTTTACAAAAAAACTGCCGCCATCCCGGATGAAGGAAAGCAGCAGTTCCGCCTGTTCAGTTATCCTGCGTGTTGCTCCGGCATGGTATCCACGGAAGCCTCCGTGCGATAACTAATCTGTGCCTTGGTTCGTTTACTAACACAGCCTTCTGTAATCACAACCTTCCGAATATTCGAATCGGAAGGGATTTCATACATAACATCCAGCATAATATCTTCTACAATGGCACGAAGCCCCCTGGCACCGGTCTCTCGCTCCATAGCAAGTTTGGCTATGGCAGATACCGCCTTTTCATCAAACTCCAACACGACACCATCCATATCCAGCAATGCAATATATTGTTTTAGCAGTGCATTTTTGGGTTCTTTTAAGATGCTCTTTAATGCCTCTTCGTTTAAAGAATCCAGGGTGGTCATGACCGGCAATCGACCAATCAATTCCGGAATTAAACCATATTTGAGCAAATCTTCCGGCAGTAATTGCTTTAACACATCGCCTCGATTTTTCTCTTTTTTGCTTTCTACTTTCGCACCAAATCCCAAGGACTTTTGATTCACCCGGCCTTCGATGATGCGATCGATGCCCTCAAAAGCACCGCCGCAAATAAACAAGATATTGGTTGTATCAATCTGGATAAACTCCTGGTGAGGATGCTTTCGTCCACCATTGGGCGGCACCGACGCCACCGTCCCCTCTAAAATCTTTAATAGCGTTTGCTGAACACCCTCTCCGCTGACATCTCGGGTAATGGAGGGGTTTTCAGATTTTCGGGAGATTTTATCAATTTCATCGATATAAATAATTCCCTTTTGGGCTAGTTCAATATCATAATCTGCCGCCTGAATGAGTTTGAGCAGGATATTTTCTACATCTTCTCCCACATAACCGGCTTCCGTCAGTGAGGTTGCATCAGCAATAACAAAGGGAACATTCAATTTTTTTGCCAGAGTCTGCGCCAGAAATGTTTTCCCGCAGCCGGTAGGGCCAATCATTAAAATATTGCTTTTTTGCAACTCTACCTCGGCATCTTTCTTTTGATTCTGGATTCTCTTATAATGATTATAAATGGCCACAGAAAGCGATTTTTTAGCCGTTTCTTGTCCCACAATATACTCATTAAGAAATTCATGAATTTCTTTGGGTTTTGGAACATCATTGAGAGAAATCTCAATATTGGGTTGCATCAAATCATCGTGAATTAAGTCCACACAGAGTTCGATACACTCGTCACAAATATATGCGGTCGGTCCTTCAATCAGCCGCTTAACCTGATCTTCAAGTTTTCCGCAAAAAGAACAGCGGCAGATATGCTTTTCATCCGTCATATTTGGCATAGTCCTCTCCCCTATCTATTGGTCACAATTTTATCAATCAAACCATACTGCAATGCATCCTCTGCACTCATAAAATTGTCCCGTTCGGTATCGGCCTTAATTACTTCAATGGGCTTACCGGTATTGGCGCTCAAGATTTTATTCAAGTTATCTTTAATCTTCAACATACGCTCCACATGAATCTGCATATCCGTAGTTTGGCCTTGGGTCCCACCCAAGGGTTGGTGGATCATGATTTCGCTGTTTGGCAAGGCAAACCGCTTTCCTTTCGCACCGGCAGAAAGCAAGAACGCACCCATGGAAGCCGCCATACCGACGCAAATGGTAGATACATCCGCTTTGGTATATTGCATGGTATCATAAATCGCCATACCGGCAGTTACCGAACCACCAGGGCTGTTAATATACAAATTAATATCCTTATCCGGATCCTCGCTGTCCAAAAACAAAAGTTGCGCTACTACCAGACTGGCCGTTACATCATTGACTTCGTCAGAGAGAAAAATAATTCTGTCTTTCAAAAGTCTGGAAAAAATATCGTAAGACCGCTCTCCTCTTCCGGTTTGCTCAACAACATAAGGAATCAAACTGCTCTTGATTGCATCCATGCTCTTCATATCCTTTCCGCCCGTGAAGTTTTTTAAGCGCACACATCGTGGGCCAAAGATGTAGCGTTTATATTTTGCAACCAGAAACACCTCCCGCTTGGATCGCACAGCACCTTTTTATTACAATAAGGCTGACTTGGATAATATACCCAAATCAACCTTATGCTATACAAGGAATAGATAGATCCTTCGCCGCAGGGTTTAACGCTGCGTATTTTAATTCTTATTGAAAGTCTGCGTTATCGACCAAGAATTTGATGGTCTTTTGCGCTTTAAGCCGTTCTTTCACGTCGGCCTCTGCAATATATTTCTTGATATCTTCGACCTTCATTCCACTGCTTTCTGCAGTTTTCTCGTAGTCTTTCTCTACGTCGGCATCAGTAACCTTAATATTTTCCAATTCACAAACCTTTTCCAAAATTAGAGAGGTCTTTACTCGTTTTGCAGCTTCTTCCTTGAATTGCTCCTTCAGCATATCCATGGTAGTTCCGGTATATTGCATATACTGCTGCAGTTCCATTCCCTGATACCGCATCTGCATATCAAAATCACGAATCATATTCTGAATCTGTGTTTCGATCATGGCATCAGGAATCTCAATCTCTGTTCCATCACAAACTGCCTGAATAACATTTTCTTCAGTCTCATGCGCTGCACGTTCCTTATTGGCAGCAGACAATCGTTCCTTGGTTTTCTTTTGCAGTTCCTCTAAGGTATCAAACTCACTCACGTCTTTTGCAAATTCATCATCAAGTTCAGGAAGTTCTTTCACTTTAATGCCGTTTACTTTTACCTTAAACAGCGCATCTTTTCCTTTTAATTCTTCGGCATGATACTCCTTCGGGAAGGTCACGTTTACCTCAACCTCATCCCCGATCTTCGCACCAACCAACTGCTCTTCAAAACCCGGAATAAACTGCCCGGAACCAATGGTCAAATCAAAGTTTTCGCCTTTGCCGCCATCAAATGCAACGCCGTCAGCAAACCCTTCAAAATCAATGTTTGCAATATCGTCTGTCTGCACGGCACGATCTTCTACCGAAACCATTCTAGAATTTCTCTCTCTCAGTTTCTCAATCTCGGCGTCTACGTCCTTCTTCAAGGTACGGTGGGTTACCTTTGTTGCCTTTACACCCTTATAAGTTCCCATTTCAAATTCAGGTTTTACTGTAACTTTTGCAGTAAAGATAATGCCGTTTTCCTTGCTGATCTCGCCTTTAATATCGATCTCCGGCTGATCAACCGGCTGAACACCGTTTTCCTCTATTGCTTTATCATATGCATCAGGAAGCGCAATGTTTATTGCATCCTCATAAAAAATTTCTTTTCCGTAATATCTCTCGATAATCTGACGAGGCGCTTTTCCTTTCCGGAAGCCCTGTACATTTATCTTTTTTACGTTCTTGCGATACGCCTTTTCGATTGCCTTTTCAAATTCTTCTGCAGAAAGAGAAAATTCAAAACTTACGACGTTCTTTTCGATTTTTTCTACTGTACTCATCCAAAACATTCCTCTCTACTTCATTAAAATACTTCTTTGGAAAACATATACTATAGAATTATATCACAAATTTCTAAAAAAGCAAGTTTTTTCTTAAATTTAGGGAATAATTTATTTTTTAAGCAAAAGTGGTGTAAAATTTAGATAATCGCAAGAAACCAGCCGGAGTTGAACCCCGGAAATAACCCCTTGCGGGGCACCGCGATGCGCAGTGGCGTGTAAGTGACCAAAAACACAGTCTTTAACACCGTACTCATCTAAAATATCCAAAAATCCCGCCAATGTCCCACCGGATTCCACCGGAGGATAATGAAAAGCGGCAAGAATCTCCTTGGCCCCGAGCCGCCTGGCATCCTCTAAGGAGAGAATCATCCGTTGCCGTTCCCTACTATAAATTTTTTTATCTTCCCCGGAAGATCCCGCATGGGCAATGGTCCATCCTCGTGTTCCGCAAATTGCAGTATCTTCCCAAAGAAATGCCGTGTTTTTCAAAAAATGAATGGAATCAAATTGATTTTCCCGGACAAATTCCTCCATTTTACTTAGTGTTGTCCACCAATAGTCGTGATTGCCCCGCAACAAAAGTTTTTGCCCGTTTAAACTCTCTATATAGGAAAAATCTTCTTTTGTTTCCTGCAAATACATTGCCCAGGAAATGTCTCCCGGAATAATGACTAAATCCTCAGGAGAAACCACACGATTCCAATTTTCTCGCAATCGCTCTTCATAATTTTTCCAATGGGTACCGAATACTTCCATGGGTTTATCACAACTGAGAGACAGATGTAAATCAGAAATAGCAAAAATAGCCATATAACCAAATCCTTTGCATAAATCTCGGCGTCAGGGATATACTAAATCTGTGTTTGCAAGAGTTTTTCTTGCATAACGCCGTCTCTTCCGCAAATTTACATGCAAACCGGAAGAAGATATCATTTTGCCGCAGCATGACGGCAGAACGGAGATTTCAAGTATGGAAAATGTAAAAAAAGCAATACCCGGCATTATGTGTACTGTAGAGCAGTGCACCTATCACGCAGAAAATGGTAAATGTACTGCAGAAAAAATCGAGGTTGGATCCAACGCAACTTGTTGCAGTTCCTGCGACACAGAATGCGTTACCTTTAAACCCCGCAGTTAACAAAGAGGTAACTTGACAGAAATCGCCTACAGGAATTACCTGTAGGCTTTCTGTTTTTATCACGCTTTTTTAGGCCTGAAGAAATTCCTTGACAAGAGAATACATTTCATTCTTATCAATCACACCTTGGAATCGTTTTTCCATGGTTCGAAGTTCTGCCAAAGAAGCCGGAATCTCCATTCCGCTTCTTTCCTTTAATCTTTCAATCAAAGCAAAGTCATCCGCATCGGTATTTTCACCCAAAGCCGAAAGCACGGCTTGATTAAATTTAAACGGACTGGCCGTGGAAGCAATCACGGTTTTGGTCTGGTCGCCGGTTTCCTTTAAATACTGTTGATAAACATCTACCGCAACCGCTGTATGGGTATCTAAAGTATAACCGTGTTCCTGATTGGTTTTCCAAATCTGTTCTTTGGTGAAAAAGTCGTCACAGAAGCCACCCCAGAACAGATCGGTGACCTTTTTATGCATTGCCTTTGGCAATTTATAAGCACCAGTTTTTTGCAATTTTTCCATGAAAGACCGAATCCGCTTTGCATCGCCTCCGCTAAGGTCAAACAACAACCGTTCTAAGTTGCTGGAAATCAAGATATCCATCGACGGCGATACACTGGCATAAAAATCACGATTTCTGTTATATTCTCCGGTGCGGATAAAATCAGTTAGAACATTATTCTGATTCGAGGCACAGATAAATTTATGAACGGGAAGTCCCATCTTCTTTGCATAATATGCGGCAAGAATGTTTCCGAAGTTTCCGGTAGGAACACAAATATTAATCTCCTCGCCCATGGAAATCTCTCCGCTTTGCACCATATCACAATAAGCAGAAATATAGTATACAATTTGCGGAACCAATCTTCCCCAGTTGATAGAATTGGCCGAGGAGAGGGCATAGCCGTTCTCCGCCAGTTCGCTTTCTGCATCCTTATCAACAAAAATCTTTTTGACACCATTTTGTGCATCATCAAAATTGCCTTCAATACCTGAAACGAAGACATTGTTACCTTTTTGGGTCATCATCTGCAGTTTTTGGATATCACTAACCCCATCACCGGGATAAAAAACAATAATCTTGGTACCGTCCACATCCCTAAAACCTTCCAAGGCCGCTTTCCCTGTATCGCCGGATGTTGCCACTAAAATAACAATGGTTTTATCTTCGCCGGTTTTCTTCATGGCCACGGACATAAAATGCGGCAAGATTTGAAGCGCCATATCTTTAAAGGCACAAGTAGGACCATGCCACAATTCCAAAATATATTGACGGTCATCCAGTTTGACCACCGGAGCAACCTTCTCGCTGCTGAATTTTCCACCGCCATATGCTCTTTCGGTACACTCAGAAATCTGCTTTGCGGTAAAATCTGTTAAATATTTTCTAAGTATCAGATTGGCCCGCTCTATATAGGACATCGTAAGCATCTTAAGAAAATCTTTCTCGCTCAACGCCGGAATTTCACAAGGAACAAAAAGGCCGCCATCCGACGAAAGTCCTTTCTTAATTGCCTCTGCGGACTTAAGCCGCAGTTCCGTATCCCGTGTGCTCATATAATACATCATTTCTATCACCGCTTCCCAAAAATTTTTATCAAAACAAAGAAAAGGAGATTGGGCTCTTCTGTGCACCAACCTCCTCATACACTATCATAAAACTTTGTATCCGTCAAGGTTTTTTCCCTCAAATCATACCGGAAAAATTGACAAAATCACTTAAATTTAAGCAATCTGTCAACCCAAAACGGAAACCGCAAGATTAGCAAATATATTTCTTTAGATTTGCGCCGGCATCTTTCTCTTCTGCGCTAACCATGATGGTAAAAGAAACATTGAATTTCTCTTCTAATTTTTCCAAATTAGAAATGAATCCTTCCAAATCATCTAAGGTTGCGCCGGGAACACTCTTAAAAATGCTATCAATAAAGATATGCGTCACATCATAATCTTGTGCAATGATGCCACAGAGCAACCCTTCAAACATCTCGATGTTTCTGATATCGAAACTCTCCGTATTGACCATTCTCGCCTTATGGCTGATATCATGGATCAAACGATTCCCCTCAGTAATGCAAACCACGTTTCCTTTTTCCACATCAATGGCTGCATTCACTGCCTGGATCAGTTTCGGTGTCTTTCCACTGCCCTTTAATCCTATATTGACTTTAATCATGATGAAACTCCACCTTTCCGATTAAAAATTTAATTTCAACTTTTTAACTATTTTTATCATATCATAAATCATCAAAAGAAACAATAGTTTTTTTGGCAAAAATGAATTTTTTTACAATTTGTAAAACAAAACCTATGTTTTGCACAAAAATTGATCTTTCATTTCGTAGAGATTATCGGTTCAAACGTGCCAACAGTTCCTCGCGCAGATCCTCGTATCCCGGTTTTCCCAACAAGGCAAACATATTCTTTTTATAACTTTCCACACCCGGCTGGTCAAAGGGATTAACCCCCAGCAGATAACCGCTGATACCGCAGGCTTTTTCAAAGAAATATACCAACTGACCAAAAGTATATGCATCAAGGGCCTTTAAGGAAATCATCAAATTAGGCACCCCGCCGTCAACATGGGCCAAGGAAGTCCCCGTAAAGGCTTGCTTGTTGACAAAATCCATAGATTTTCCCGCCAAGAAGTTCAATCCGTCAACATTGTCTTGATCCTCTTCGATCACGATATCCTGCTTGGCATTTTCCACATAGAGTACGGTTTCAAATAAATTGCGACGACCATCTTGAATATACTGTCCCATGGAATGCAAATCAGTGGAAAAATTGGCACCTGCCGGGAAAATTCCCTTTTGATCTTTGCCTTCGCTTTCGCCGTAGAGTTGCTTCCACCATTCAATAAAGTATTGAAGTTCCGGATCGTAGTTGACCAATATTTCGATCTCTTTTCCCTTCCGGTACAGAATATTTCGAATGGCAGCATACTGATAACACTCATTTTCTTCCAGATCAGGAGATGCGTAAAGTTCCCGTGCATCTGCTGCACCTTGCATCATTTGATCAATATCAGCGCCGGATACCGCAATAGGCAAAAGTCCTACCGCTGTCAGCACCGAGTAGCGGCCGCCAACATCATCCGGAACCACAAACGTTTGGTAACCTTCATCATCGGCCAACTTTTTCAAAGCACCCTTTTCGCGGTCTGTTGTTGCATAGATACGATTCTTAGCCTCTTCTTTTCCATATCTATCCTCCAGATACTTTTTAAGAATCCGAAATGCAATGGCCGGTTCAGTGGTAGTACCGGATTTTGAAATGACATTCAGGGAAACATCCTTCCCCTCCAGACAATTTAAAACCGATGTCAAATAATTAGGGCTAATATTATTGCCGGCAAAAATAATCTGAGGACTTTGGGTATTATTATAAAAAGGTCCGTTTAGAAAATCAATGGCAGCCTTTGCGCCAAGATAAGAACCGCCAATACCGATAACTACCAATACATCGGAATCCTTTCTGATTTTTTCTGCGGCTTTTTTAATTCTTAAAAATTCTTCTTTATCGTAATTCACAGGAAGATCCATCCAACCTAAAAAATCACTTCCGGCACCGGTTTTGCTATGTAATACATCATGCGCCGATTGAACCTGACCTTTTAGATTTTCCAACTCCTCCTGCCGAAAAAAATCCAATGCGCTTTGATACTGAAAAGATAGATTTTTAGACACTTTCCTCGCTCCTTTATTGGGATAATCACGATTGTCATTTAACAAAAAGACTTTCTTTTATAAAGTCTACCATATTTGTCAATTTAGTGCAAGTGATGAAAACAAAAATATTTTTATTTTTTTGGGGAATCATGATAAATGTGAGGTCAATTTCGTAAAAAAATGAATGAACAACTGATTTTTTTACAAAAATCATGAAATAGGGAGAATATTCCTGCATAATTTTCATGGTTTTTTCTCACAATAGCACTGCAACAGAAAATCACAAAAAGGAGTGAAACTCATGTCTAACAACAATAGCAACAGCAACAACTATGTTGTACCGCAGGCTAAGGCTGCAATGGAACAGTTCAAAATGGAGGCCGCAAATGAAGTTGGCGTTACTTTAAACAAGGGCTACAATGGCGACCTTACCTCCAGACAGGCCGGCTCTATCGGCGGTCAGATGGTTAAGAAAATGATTGAAAAGTATGAGAAGGATCTGCAGAATAACGCACAGTAGTTTAAATCCTTTTTCCTTATTCTTAATTCTTAACTAACAAGCCTTTTGCGCACGGAGGTGTTTCAACGGAAACACCTCTGTGTGCTTTTTCGTCTACAGGCTACCAAAACAGCAATTTAAAAAACACAGGATTATTTCCTGTGTTTTTTGGATATTTCATTTTTGTTTTCGGACAATTAGATAATCATCATCGGATTGATAATAGGGACATCCCTGTCTGGCATACAGGCGATAGATGTCATCTTCATCCATAGATACCAGACAAATATACCCTTCATATTCTTCATCATAAACATAGTTTTTGCAAATATCGCATTGACCGCCATCTGACATCCATCATTCCTCCTCGTCCTGCAACTGCTCCCATTCCTCATAACAAGCATCTAACGCTTTGGCATTTTCTTCGAGTTTTCTTGTTTTCTCTGCCCCCAACTGGTAATCGGTATAAACCTCCTCACGGGTCAAATCATCCTGCAAAACTCCAATTTCCTTTTCCAGCCATGTAATTTGTTCTTCCAATTCCCGGATTCTGCTGCGCCGCTGAGCCTCAGCCCTACGCTGTTCTTTGCTCTTATACGAACCGGCCCCTGTATTTTTCGGGACCGTACTCGGTGCCTGTTCACGCTCTTTTGCGCAGAGAAACTGCAATCGTTCCATATAAGCATCATAATTCCCCTCATAGACCGCAATCCCGTCCTTGGTCATTTCAATGATCTTATCTGGGATTTTATTCAAAAGATATCGGTCATGGGTGATAAACAACAGAGTTCCGTCATACTGATCGAGAGCCTGTTCCAACACTTCTTTGGATGGTAAATCCAGATGGTTGGTGGGCTCATCTACCAATAAGACATTGTCTTTCTCCAGCATCAAAATGCAAAACGCCAGTTTCGCCCTCTCTCCGCCGCTAATAACCTCGACAGTTTTATAAACATCCTCTTTGGTCAATCGCACATTGCCAAGCACTCGTCGAATTTGTGCTTCCGGAATATGGGGAAACCTATCCCATAATTCATCAATGGCCAACCGCTTTGGATTTAAATTGAGATTTTCCTGTTCGTAATACCCAATACTGGTATTATTCCCCCATACATACGTTCCGGAATGCTTGGGAAGAAATCCCTGCACCGTCTTTAAAAACGTCGATTTCCCCACACCGTTTTCTCCGATGATCGCAATCTTTTCTCCCCGTTTCACCGCGAGATTGATATGGCTACAAAGAATCCGGCGTTCCTCTCCCACTGCAAGTTCCAATTCTTCCACAGTAAGGACATCCTTGTAGGACTTCTTTGTGGTTTCAAACCGCAAATGAATGGGCCGAATCTCCCCCTCCGGTTTTTCAATCACCTGCATATTTTCCAAAGTCTTTAATCTGGATTTTGCACTGCCGGATGTAGAAGCCCGCACGATATTTTTGTCGACATAAGTTTGTAATTTAGCAATCTCTATCTGCTGTTCCTCGTATTCCTTGCTTTGCCGCAAAATTCGTTCTTGCCTTTGTTTTAAATAGGCCGTATAGTTTCCCTTATAGGAATAAAGCACGCCACGTTCTAACTCAAAAATCTGCTGGGTTAACTTATCTAAAAAATATCGATCGTGAGAAACTACCAAAACCGAACCATTGTAGGTGGCAAGATAACCTTCCAGCCAATTTAAGGTCTTAAAGTCTAAATGATTGGTGGGCTCATCCAAAATCAAAAGATTTGGCTCCTCTAAAAGCAATCGTGCCATGGCAAGACGAGTTTTTTCGCCGCCACTTAAGGTATGGATAAGGGTATCCATGTCTTTATCCTGAAACCCCATACCGTTTAGAATCATTTTTATTTTCACATCAATCTGATATCCGTCACGGCTGTCAAGGTAGCCTTGTTTTTTTGCATATTCCTTGGTAATACGCTGATATTCTGCGGATTCGTGGTTAGAGATTTCTGCCATCTCCTTCTCTAATTTTCGCATATCCGCCTCTACCTTGCGCACATCGTCAAACACCTTCCACATTTCTTCGCGGATCGTGCAGTTACGCTCCAACCCGGCATTTTGCTTTAAATACCCCAAACTCAATTGGCTGCTTCGGTAAACCTCGCCGCTGTCTGCCTCCAGTTCGCCAATTAAAATGTTCAAAAGTGTTGATTTTCCGGCGCCATTAACGCCAACAAGACCATAGCGGACATGATCCTCTATGGTCATTGTAATATTGCGTAATATCGGCGTTTCGCCAAAACTTTTGTTTATTTGGCTAATAGAAATTAACATCTTTTAATATTCATATCCTATTTGAATCATTTTTTTATTAATTTCTGCCAAAGCCGCACGGGAACTGGGGGTATGCTCCTCAACGCTCTTGCAGACCGCCTCCGGAGAGATCATGCCCTGATAACGCAAGGCTGCGCCCAGCATTACCATGTTTCCAAGATTCGCATTGCCGGCATTTTCCGCCAACTGTTTGGCCGGGATGTAGATAACCTCCACATCATCACGCTCCACTTTTTTGTCAATCAAAAAACTGTCAAGAACAATGAGCCCGCCGGGAGCAACTGCGTCTTCAAATTTTTCGAGAGAAGGCTTGTTCATGGCAATTAGAACATCCGGAGAGGTAATAACCGGAGAACCAATAGGCTCATCAGACAAAATGACCGAACAGTTGGCTGTACCGCCGCGCATTTCCGGTCCATAAGAAGGAAGCCAGGAAATCTGCAGGTCATTGTCCATACCAGCATAAGCAAGGGTTTTTCCTGCAAACAATACGCCTTGACCGCCGAAACCGGCAAAAATGATCTTTGTAATCATTGTTCTCCCTCCTCGCTCAATTTATCACAGTATATTCCAAGAGGATACTGCGGCATCATATTCTCTCTCAACCATTCCAATGCCTCCTCCGGACTCTTACCCCAGTTGGTCGGGCAGGTGGAAAGCACTTCTACCAAAGAAAATCCTTTTTTATCAATCTGGCACTTAAACGCTTTCTTGATTGCCGCCTTTGCCTTTTTTATATTGGGGATAGAATCCACAGATACACGCTCAATATAAGTTGCTCCCTGTAAAGTAGAAAGCATTTCTGACATACGAATAGGATAGCCTTGATCCTCAATTTTTCTGCCGTAAGGCGTGGTTTGGGTTACCTGACCCACCAAAGAAGTGGGAGCCATCTGACCGCCTGTCATACCATAAATCGCATTATTGACAAAGATAATGGTAATATTTTCACCCCGTGCTGCCGCATGAACGGTTTCTGCCGTACCAATTGCAGCCAAATCACCGTCTCCTTGATAGGTAAATACCAAATTATCAGGATGAACCCTCTTGATGCCGGTAGCAACCGCCGGAGCACGTCCGTGGGCCGCCTCCTGCATATCACATTCATAAAAATTATATGCCATAACGCTACAGCCAACCGGTGCAACGCCTACTGCTTTACCTTCCATGCCAAGTTCATCAATCACTTCTGCTACCAACCGAGTAATAATCCCATGGGTACAACCGGGACAAAAGTTGGTAACTACATCGCTTAATGCATGGGGTCTGTCAAATACTGTTTCCATAGTTCTTTACTCCTTTCCCCTATTTCTGTAAATATGCTTTTGCCTGCGCAACAATCACTTCCTGTTCAGGAATCATTCCGCCGTTACGGCCATAGAAGTACACAGGTTTCTTACCATTTACCGCCAAGCGAACATCCTCTACCATCTGGCCTTGGCTCATTTCTACCGTCAAGAACATTTTCGCAGAATCCGCATATTTGCTAATTGCTGCAGACGGGAAGGGCCAAAGGGTAATAGGACGAATTAAACCCGCCTTAATTCCCTGCTCGCGAAGGGTGTTAACCGCAGACATAACAATTCTTGCAATGGTACCGTAGGCAACAAAAATCAATTCTGCGTCTTCCGTTTGATACTCCTCAACCATAACTTCTTCCGTCTGGATGGTCTCGTATCTCTTTTGACGCTTATCATTGAGTTCCTCCAACGCCTCTGGGGTGAGATAAAGAGAATTAATAATATTCTTCTTTCTCTGCATCTCTGTACCGGTGGTTGCCCAATCTTTTTTAGGCAAACTTGCCGGATCAACAGGCTCTTTAAAGGCAACAGGCTCCATCATCTGTCCAAGCATACCATCGCCTAGGATCATAGCCGGCATACGATATTGGTCGGCCTTATCAAAGGCAATACTGATTAAATCGGCCATCTCCTGCACCGAAGAAGGAGCATAAACCAACAGCCGATAATCACCGTGTCCGCCGCCCTTCGTTGCCTGAAAATAATCCGACTGTGCAGGCTGAATACCGCCAAGACCGGGGCCGCCACGAACAATATTGATAATTACACAGGGAAGGTCTGCACCTGCTATGTAGGAAATCCCTTCTTGCTTTAAACTAATACCGGGGCTGGAGGAACTAGTCATTACTCTGGCTCCGGCACCTGCTGCACCATAAACCATATTAATGGCCGCAACCTCACTCTCTGCCTGCAAAAATGTTCCGCCACGTTTTGGCATCTGCTTTGCCATATAAGCAGCAAGTTCTGTCTGCGGCGTAATCGGGTAGCCAAAGAAAAACCGGCAACCGCTTCGAATAGCCGCCTCTGCCAAGGCTTCATTTCCCTTCATCAAAACCTTTTTTTCCATAATATCTCCTCCTATCTTTCCACTTTAATCACGCAGTCAGGGCAAATGGTGGCACAAAAGGCACAACCAATGCATTTTTCTTGGTCAATCACAGTTGCCGGATGAAACCCCTTTTCATTGATGGTTTCCGTATCCATTACAACAATTTTTTTAGGACAAACCGTAGTACAAAGGCCGCAACCTTTACATCTGTCCAAACGAAAACTCACTCTTGCCATTCTTCTTCCTCCTTAAAACATCAAATTGATATAAAACAGAATCGGAAATTTTATGGAATCATATTCCATCGGTAACTTGGAAAGATGCTCTTCGCTACCGCTGACATAGACCACCGGAAGTTGCAAAACCTCTCCAACTGCTTCGGCAAGTTTTTGCCCTTCCAGAATCATTTCCGATGTTGTTTCCTCTTTTAAATGGGTGTTATTGATAATGCCGGTTACCCCAAGACGTGCAACCGATGCAATATCCCGATATGCATCTAGGGCACCTTCTAAATCAGCCGTCAGCAATCGCCGCTGATTCAGCACAAAAAACACATCGCAAGCCTCGGCGGAAAATTGCTGATGATAATATCCAAGGGGAATGGTACCATCTTCTCCGCCACCTACGTCAAAAATCACATAACAGTCTTTATCCTCAAAAACACGATGAATCTCCGCCGGAAGCGTAGGGTTTTCCAGATTGGTGTTGGCAAAAGCGGGGGCAATCAAAGAAATTCCGTTTTTCTGCAGCAATTCTTCCGCATCTTTGGTTCGAAAATAGGGATTTACAAAATCAAAATCAACCACTACCACTTTTTTCCCAAGTTGTTGCAAATACAAGGCATAATTGACCGCCAATTCTGTCTTTCCGCTTCCGTAATATCCTACAAATATTGTAATCCGTTTTGGTTCATGCATTGTTGTCATTCCTCCCGTCTTCCTCAACATTCTCCATTCGAAACACCGTGATTCCGGTTGACCGATTTTTTGCTATCCGGTACACCAGAAAACCGCCCAGTCCCAATCCAATAAAACCACCAAGAACTGCTCCGCCATCTTTGCCGGTCCAACAATAACCCACAATAGCGCCCAGCAACATACCCAAAATCAAGATTCCATAACTTTGGAAGATTCCGCCAAAAAATTTTCGGGTCGGCATAACAACACAGACCTGTTCCCCCACCTGAAACGGTGCATCAGGATGATCCGGATAGGAAAATACGATGGCATTTTGCGGGCATCCATGGCATCCGGCACAGTTCCCGCCACAAGCAGAATCCCGCTCTACACGGATCTTTACCGTTCTTCCTTCTTTTTGAACAACCCATCCTATCTGCTTCATTGCCATCTATTTAGCGCCTCTCTTTGATGGCAACCGCCATATCCAACATTTCCTGGGCTGCCTGCAGTGTTAAATCCGTAATTTTTACCCCGCCGATAATGCGGGCAAGTTCTGTCTTTCGCAAAGTATGATCCAAAGCATTCACGGTTGTGCGGGTATGTTCCGTATCAAAGTTTTTCTCAATCAAAAAATGTACATCTGCCATACTGGCAATCTGCGCCAAATGGGTAATGCATAAAACCTGATGATTTTTTGCCAGCATACAGATTTTTTCAGCAATCTTTTGTGCGGCCCGTCCGCTGACTCCGGTATCAATCTCATCAAAAATCAAAGTTTCCACCGGATCGCTGTCTGCCAACACCGATTTCATTGCCAGCATAATCCGAGACATTTCTCCCCCGGAGGCTATCTTGGCCAGCGGCTTTAACGCCTCGCCAGGATTGGCAGAAATCAAAAATTCCACTCGATCGCAACCGGTCCGTTGATAACAGGGGACACCGTCCTCCTCCATGGGCTCTATCGAAACGGAAAACCGCATTTTCTGCATATCCAAATCGGAAAGTTCCTGCATAATTCCTGTCTGCAAGGCAATGGCGGTTTCCTTTCGGCGTGCAGAAAGTTGGGTCGCAAATTTCCAAAGTTGTTTTTCTTCCTCTTCCAGCATTTTTGTTAACTTCTGCAAGGTTGCATCGCTGTCCTCAATCTTAGCAATCTCAGTTTCTGCAGTTCGCAGATATTCCAGCGCGGCCGCTATTGAACCTCCATACTTTCTTTTTATATCGGAGAGAAGTTGTAGCCGCTCCTCTAAAAGGTCCAATTCCCCTGGTTGGAAATCAATCCGATTTAAATAGTTTTTCAGTTCATGGGTTACATCTTCCACATCGGCTAAGACAGAATGCAACGTCTGATAAAAACCATCCAGTTTTTCATCAAAATGATGGATATGCTCTAATTGACAAACCGCACCCGAAATTTGATCATAGGCCGAGGCGCTGTCTCCATCTCCATACAAAGCATCATAGGCTTTGTTGCTGCTTTCTAAGATGGATTCAAAATGAGAAAGGTATTCCCGCCGCTCCAACAATTCCTCTTCTTCTCCATCCCGCAGTTTTGCTGCAGAAATTTCCTGTATCTGATAAGTCAAAAGATCAATGCGCCGTGCTTTCTCGCCCTCATCGGTTTCCAGGGCCTCCAGTTCCTTCCGAATCTCTTGTACCTTTTGATATTGGTTTTGATATTCCTCTCTCAGCCCATCATATCTTCCATAACTATCCAAAAATCCTAAATGGGTTTTTGGGGACAAAATACTTTGATTATCATTCTGTCCATGGATTGTCAAAAGACAGGAGGCTGCTTCCCGAAGTTGGCTAAGGGGAACCATGTGGCCGTTGATTCGGCAGCGGCTTTTCCCGTCTGGGCTGATTTGGCGACTGATATAAAGCAACCCATCCTCGCACTCAATACCAAGTTCAAAAAGATTCTTCGCTGCATCCGGATTTGGCTCAAAAACAACATCTACCGATGCCGTATCCGCCCCGGTACGAATTAACTCCCGGGCAGTGCGCTCGCCCAAAGCCATGTTGATGGAATCAATCAATATGGATTTTCCGGCACCGGTTTCGCCGGTCAAAACGTGAAAGCCATCCTCAAAAGAAACCGTTACCTCTTCGATAACCGCAACATTTTTGATATGAAGTTCTCTAAGCATGACGCACCTCCTGACCGGACACTTTAATCTGATAATTTTTCCCGTAGCACATCAAAAAAGTTCTGGTGGTTGGGAATCAGTAATTTGGTAATATCCGGAGAGCGTTCAATCCGGATTTGTTGGTTTTTCTCCAAAACATGGCGACGTTTTCCATCCACCAACACCAGCACCGAAGACCTGTACGGAGGACAAGAAACAATCTCCACACGTTCCTCTCCCGCAATAACCATAGACCGTGCTTTTAGGGTATGGGGACAAATAGGGGTCAGTATCATAGCCTCCATCTCCGGATGCATAATGGCACCACCCGCCGATAAAGAATATGCCGTAGACCCTACCGCCGTAGCAAGAATCAATCCATCTGCAGAATAGGTACCAATACAAGTTCCATTGATGGAAGCCGATACATTAATCATGCGGGAATACCCATCTCCCGAAACCACGATATCATTAAGTGCAGTAAACTTTTTCTGTATAACCCCATCTTGCAAAATGGTACAATCCAGCATCATACAACGACGCAAGGAATAATTTCCCTGAAAAATATCTTCAAGAATCTGATACTTTCCTTTTTCTATTTGTGCCAAAAAACCCAGATGACCAAGATTAATTCCAAGCAACGGCGTATCCAACTTAGCCGCCAATGGTGCAATATTTAAAATTGTCCCATCGCCGCCTAAAACAATCGCCGCATCGGCCGCTGCTAAAATTTCCTCCATAGTCCCAAACAAAATCCCGTCACGGCCTAGATCCTGATATGCATTCTCCATATAAACCATGCAGTTGTTCTCTTGCAATAATGCAAGCACCTTCTCGGTTTCAACCAATCCGCAATCTCTACATTCATTGGGGAGAACCGCAAACTTTTTCATAACCATCACCTATCTAACGAATGCGAGGCTTCCACCAGGGCTCTGATATCAAAACTCTGATTTTCGCCTTGCTTTCCAATGTACATCAGATATTCTATATTTCCTTCCGGTCCGCGAACCGGAGAGTAATCAAGTCCTAATGTAGAAAAGCCTATCTCTTGGGTAAATTCCAAAACCCGCTCTATGACCTCCATATGGACAGCCGGATCTCGAACAACGCCTTTTTTCCCCACCTTTTCACGACCGGCTTCAAACTGAGGCTTAATTAAACATACGCCGTATCCATCTTCTTTTAACAACGAAAAGGCAACCGGCAACACCAGTTTTAATGATATAAAAGAAACATCTACCGAGAAAAAATCAATCGCCTCTGGAACCTCTGTCTTGGTAACATAACGGATGTTGGTTCGTTCCATATTTACAACCCGGTTATCCTGTCGCAACTTCCACGCCAACTGCCCGTAACCTACGTCAATAGAATAAACCTTTTTGGCTCCATTTTGCAGCATACAATCGGTAAAGCCACCGGTCGATGCACCAATATCCATACAGATTTTATCCTGAAGATTTAACGGAAATATCGCCATGGCTTTCTCAAGTTTCAATCCGCCGCGGCTCACATAGGCCAAGGTTCTGCCGCGCAGTTCAATCTGTTCCTCGCCGGTTACCATTTCGCCGGCCTTGGAGGCTTTTTGCTGATTCACATAGACCTCGCCTGCCATAATCATAGACTGTGCCATGGAACGGCTGGAAACCAATCCCATTTCCGTTAGATATTGATCCAATCTCTGTTTTGCCATCTCTACTCCTTTACGGTGCAACACCTTCTGCGCCAAATGCAGTCTGAATTCTTTCCGCAATCCGTTCTGCCGATAGCCCGTACTTTTCTTTGATCTGGGGTATCGTTCCTTGTAAAATTGGTTGGTCCGGATAAGCAAGAATAAGAAGTTTTCTTTGTATCAAATCAATCAATTGCTGTCCTAATCCACCGGTTCTCACATTATCTTCTAAAGATACTACCAGTTTCTTTCCGGCACAGTATTTTTCTATGGTAACCCTATCTAATGGTTTGATGGAGCGTATCTCCAAAACAGCCATACTAATCCCCTGTTCTGCGAGAAGATTCGCTGCCGCCAGCGCATCATAGATGGTAACCCCCGTTGCCACCATTAGCACATCCGTTCCATCCCGACGCAATGCAGCCGTTGTTACCGGAAGCATCTTCTCCTCAGGCCAGATGCCATGCTGTACTTCTCCCCTTGGATAACGAATGGCCACCGGCCCCTTACACTCTTCAATGGCATAAGTAAGCATGGCCCTAAAATCCCGATCATTGGACGGGGATAAAATGGTAAATCCGGGTAAATGGGACAGATAGGAAATATCAAATACACCTTGGTGGGTCTCTCCGTCTGCACCTACCGGGCCACAGCGATCAACACAAAAGACAACATGAAGGTTTTGGAGTGCAACATCGTGCAAAAGTTGATCATATCCTCTTTGTAAAAAAGTGGAATAGACCGCAAAACAAGGAGTCATCCCCACTTTTGCCAAACCCGCTGCAAAGGTAACCGCATGCTGTTCTGCAATTCCAACATTAAAATACCGACTCGGGAATCGTTCCTGAAACGTCTTGAGTCCGGTTCCCATAGGCATTGCCGCAGTAATGGCAACGACCTTAGGATTCTTCTCTGCAAGACTGATGAGGTGTTCTCCAAATCGGGCAGACCAGTCGGGGTTTTCCGTCATCTTAAGAGGACGTCCGGTTTGAGAATCAAAACTGGAAACACCGTGAAAGAATTCCGGATTCTTTTCCGCCGGCACATAGCCTTTTCCCTTTTTGGTGCGTACATGGACAAAAACCGGTCCTTGCAGTTCCTTAGCCTGTTGCAGAACCACCTTTAAATCTTCGATATTATGTCCGTCAACAGGACCTAAATAATGAAATCCCAATTCTTCAAACAAAACATTTTGTACTACCAACGGTTTCAGCCATTTTTTAAAGCGATGTAAACCTCTTTTCAGTGGCGGGCCAATCACCGGAATCCTATCTAATGTGGTTTTTACATTGGACTTGAATGAGAAATAACGTCTCGTATTGCGAAGCCGCTTTAACCGTCTGGAAAGTCCTCCTACATTTTTTGAGATAGACATTCCATTGTCGTTTAATACCACAACCAAGGGAATTTTCATGGCCCCTGCGTGATTCATTGCCTCAAAGGCCATACCGCCTGTCAAAGACCCGTCACCGATGACAGCAACGGCTATTCGATCTTCTCCGCGCAATTTAGCAGCTGCTGCAAAACCCGCAGCTGCCGAAATGGAAGTCGAACTATGGCCGGTATTAAAAGCATCCGCAGAACTTTCTTCGGCTTTAGGAAAACCACTCATCCCATTCATTTGACGCAAAGAGGAAAATTGCTCCCGGCGGCCTGTTAGAATCTTATGGGTATAGGCTTGATGTCCAACATCCCAAACAATACGGTCATACTCCACATCAAACACCTGATGCAATGCCAAGGTCAACTCTACCACGCCCAGATTGGCGGCCAGGTGTCCTCCGGTTTTGGCAATATTTTTTATTAAAAAGCCCCGGATTTCTTCCGCCAAACCTTTTAACTGGGCATCTGTAAGATGCTTAATATCAGCGGAGGCAGTAATATTTTCTAATGTCATAACGCCACCTCCCCTTTCCGCCAATTCTTTTCTTAGAAAATCAACTCGGTGGTTTCTTTTCCCTCTTCGCTTTCATTACAGAACATATATTTCTTCATCTTCGGATAGGTATTAAAGTTAATTAATAGTCCCGAAAAACTAAGCAGAATCAAAATTTCCAGCAATAAAATTCCTAATGCAAAGAGCAAAAAGAAATTCCCACCGAACCGGATCGCCAAAAAAAGTGACCCCAAATGTGTTAATAAAAGAATCCCTAATACAAGAAGATTAGAAGGAAGTTTGCCCAGCGTAAATAACAATGCATTATGGTACAGTTCCTTTAAAGATAACCGGAAGGTAACCATCATGGGATAAAGATAAAAATGCATCATAGTATAAATCGCCAAAACCATCCAAGATACATATTGTAAAAGTCCCATCCAACCCGTCATCTTTGAATAAACAGTAATGGTGATATAGAACAGGAAAAAAGCCAAAATATCAATGAAAAACACTGCTGCAGATTGCTTAAAATTACTTTTTAGTGCATCTTTAAAATCATTCCATACCCATGCATGTTCTTCTCTTGCAAAATTTCGCCACACATAGGTTGCACCTGCAGTCGCAGGCCCCATACCCCATAAAATCACAAACAGATAAGAAAGAACGAACCGGAAAAACACATCAAGCCCGGCCAGGGTTTTTAGAAAATATTCTTCTGCCATGCCGGCTTCGCCTATGCTTGCTGCATAATTCGAAGCAATATTTTGCACCATACTTTCCAAATTCGGGATAGATAAAATACGACTTGAAATAATTCCCACAAGGAAAAAGACCATGATAAAGGTAGGAATCAAGGTGAGAGAATAAATCAAATTTACCCGCATCAGATGGCTCATTTTTCTGTTTAAAATATCCATGAACCGAAAAAAACTTCGCTTCTGCGGCGCATTAGGATCAATCCCTTTTCCGGGTTTATCGAAAGACCGTGCAAAAAGTCCCATAGAAAATCTCCTATTCTAGTGTAATATAATCCTTCATACTTTCGAACACTTTATCCCCGATTCCCTCCACAGTTTTTATCTCTTCCAAAGAGCGAAAAGTCCCTAATGATTGCCGCAAGGCTATAATCCGCTCGGCAAGCACCTCTCCGATGCCGCTTAGACGCATTAACTCATCTTTGCTTGCCGTATTAAGGTTGATTTTCTCTCCTTCTAAAAGTTCTAACTGCCCTCTTCCCTCTACCGTTGGCGGCAGGGTTGTTATGGGTGGCTTAGGCTCTATTTCCCAAGTTTGGCAAATCCGAAATCCTATCAAATAACACCCCACAAAGAAGATTGCCAAAGGAAAGATCAAGTGCCGCCAAAAACCAGATGACATCTGTCTAAAGCGCTGTGGGACGATTGACCAGATGCAAGATATTGCCGTCCGGATCTTCGAAGAACATGATGCCAAGTCCGTTTTCGGATACAACCGGATCTTTGAGACCATTTACGCCGGCAGCACGAACTTTTTCAACGGCTCCTTCAAAATCATCCACAGAAATAGCCAAATGCCGAAGACCAACTGCATTGGCGGCATCTTTTCCGCCCTCTACATCGGTCATACCAAACTCAATCATGGTACCGTCATTGGCCTTTACCAAATAAGTACCTCTTTCACTATGACTTACAATTTCCCAACCAAACAAATCTACATACCAGTTTGCCAGTGCGGTTGTGTCCTTAGAAAGGATTAAAACGTGCTCAATTCCGATTTTCATATTCTATTCTCCAATCTTAATCTAATATTGTTGTATTGTTTTATCTTCTTTTCCTTTATTTTTTGTAACGGGATGCCAACTCTGCAAAAATATCGTCCCAGGTCAATCCCTGTTCCACCAGAACAACGGAAAGATGATACAACAAATCTGCCGTTTCATATTGAACCTCTGCTTTTACATAATTCTTAGAAGCAATAATAACCTCTGCCGCCTCTTCCCCTACTTTTTTGAGCATTTTATCAATACCCTTTTCAAAAAGGTAGTTGGTATATGACCCTTCTTTGGGGTTCTTGACGCGGTCCATAATCACATGATACACATCATAAAGAATCTCTGGACTTACCACGCCTTCTGTAGGAATCTCAACCCACTTCCCATCTACTAATTTTCGATAAAAGCAAGCGTAATTTTGGGTATGGCAGGCAGCACCTTCTTGTTCCACCTTAAGTACCAATGCATCCCCGTCACAGTCCAGTAAAATTTCCTTTACAGTTTGATAATGCCCGGAGGTAGCACCCTTTTCCCAAAGTTCCTGGCGGCTGCGGCTAAAATAAGTGGCATGGCCGGTTTCGATGGTTTTTTCCAGACTCTCGGCATTCATATAGGCACACATGAGAACCTGCCCGCTGACTGCATCTTGTGCAATAGCCGGAATCAGTCCTTTTTCATCGAATTTTAATTCCTTTACCCAATCCATTTTCTAACACCCTTCTCTATAAAAATTTTAATATCCACACTTTTGTTCTGTCAACCTAAAACCCTTTACAAGCAGCGATTGCCTCCGGCAGTTGTAGATGTCCGGTATAGAGAGCCTTGCCCACAATGGCACCTTCTACGCCGGTTCGGGAAAGCCCCTCTAAATCCGAAAGAGAACTAACGCCACCCGAGGCCACAATATCTAAGGAAACATGCCGCACCATTTCTTCCATAGCGGCCAAGTTAGGACCCTGCAACATTCCATCTGTTGCAATGTCGGTATAGATAATGGTTTTTGCTCCCATCTCCTCCATTTGCTTTGCCAAACTTAATGCGGAAATGGAACTGACTTCTTCCCAGCCGCTGACGGCAACCATACCATCTTTGGCATCAATGCCGATCACAATCCGGTCGCCATAGCAAGCAATGGCATTTTGTACAAATTCCGGATCACGAATGGCGGATGTACCAAGAATAACTCGCCGGATTCCATGGCTTAGGTAGGATTCCACTGCTTTGATATCACGAATCCCGCCCCCAATCTCTACCGGAATATCCAGTCTTTGAGCAATTTGCGTTATCAATTTAAAATTCGGCATATCTCCGGATTTTGCTCCATCCAAATCCACCAGATGCAAAAATTCTCCGCCTTGGCTCTGCCACTTTAGCGCTACAGCAACAGGATCTTCTGCAAAGGTAGTCTTTTTCTGATAATCCCCTTGGGATAGACGAACACACGCTCCGTCAATGATATCAATGGCAGGATATAAACGCATTTACTTTAATTCTCCTTTTATTTCTTCCATCAGCCGTACGATGGTCTCCCTGTGCAGTTTCATACTTACACGGTTTACGACCAGTCTGGCACTCAACGGACAAATATCCTCTAAAACTTCCAAACCGTTTTCATACAGGGTTTTTCCACTCTCAACAATATCGACAATCACTTCAGAAAGTCCAACTAACGGTCCAAGTTCTACCGAACCGTTCAGTTTGATAATATCTACCGTTTGCCCTTTGGTGCGATGAAAATAATCTCTTGCAATCTCTGGATATTTACTGGCCACCCGCATGATATTTCTGCCTTCCAATTTCCCCCGCATAGCCGCAGGACCGGCTACCGCCATTTTGCAAAGGCCAAATCCCAAATCCAGGATTTCATAAAGATTCTTCCCGCTTTCCAACAAGGTATCTTTTCCAACAATGCCAATATCGGCTGCACCGTATTCCACATAAGTGGGCACATCGGACGCCTTAACCAGAATAAACTTAAACTTTTTCTTTTCATCGGTAAAGATGAGTTTTCTGGTCTTGGTCTTCATCTCAGCCACATCAAAGCCCAAGGCCTGGAAAATTTCAATAGATAATTCTGCAAGTCTTCCTTTGGCAAGGGCTACCGTAACATATTCCGAAGATGTTTCCTTCTTCTCCGCATCCGTTTCCTTACGCAATGCCGCCATCAGCCGCTCCACACCAATAGCAACGCCGGTAGCAGGGAGTTTTCGGCCAAACTTTTCCATCAAATTATCATAGCGACCACCGGAACAGATGGGAAATCCTACCCCATAGGCAACCCCTTTAAAAATCAAACCGGTGTAATAATCCAGATGGGGAACCATACCCAAATCCACCGAAATATACTGTCCAAACCCTTGTTCTTCTAAAATCCCGTAGACGCGCTTTAGGTTTTGCAGCGCATCCTTGGCCTCTTCGGAAATTCCGGGAGTTTTCAATGCATCATCAACCACCGATACCGCACCAAACCGGGTTGGCATTTCCAGAAAACATTGCTTTAAATCCGCCGGCATGGAAAACTGTTCCAAGAACTGCTCGATTGCCACAAAATCCTTGTCATTGATCATTTGCCGCAAACGGTCTGTTTCATCGGCGCCAAGCGCTGCTTGCTTTGCAAGGCTTAAAAAGTATCCAACCTGTCCAATATCAATTTGGAATTCCGTCATTCCGGCCGCCGTCAACGTCTCAATGGCAATCCGAATTACCTCGGCATCTGCCGCAACACTATTCTCGCCAATCAGTTCTATCCCGACCTGCGAAAACTCCCGCTGCCGTGCCTGGCTAAACGCCTCATCATTTTGAAAGGCACTGCCGGAATAAGAAAGCCGAAGCGGCAGTTTCTCTCCCACCGGCTTTGTTGCCGCAAGCCGTGCCACCGAAGTGGTAAAATCAGGTCGCAGTGCCAGCATCCGCCCATCTCCATCAAAAAACTTAAACATGCTTTCTGCCTTATTGGGCGTAGCAGTATGATAAACATCAAAATACTCAAACGTCGGCGTCTGCACCATTTTGTATCCGTTTTTACGGAATACGTCGCGGGCAACGGTTTCAATATGGAATTTTAGTTCTGATTCCTCCCACAGAACATCTGCTAATCCTTTTGGTGTGTGGGTTACACGCTCATTTTTCAACCAAAATCCCTCCATGCTAAATAAATTCAACAAGTTCTTTTCATTATACCACTTACCAGTAGCATCGTCAACAAAAATTTACGCTTCTTTCCCTTTTTTCGCCAAATACTTCTTCAAGTATTTTCCGGTGTAGGATTGTGGACATTTCGCTACTTTTTCCGGCGTCCCGCAGACAACCACTTCCCCGCCGGCATCGCCGCCTTCGGGTCCCAAATCAACAATATAGTCTGCCGTTTTGATAATGTCCAAATTGTGTTCAATAACAATCACGGTATTGCCGGCATCCACCAATTTTTGCAAAACTTCTACCAATTTATGAACATCGGCTGTATGCAATCCGGTCGTGGGCTCGTCAAGAATATAAACCGTCTTTCCGGTCCCTCGTCTACTCAATTCGGTAGCCAATTTTACCCTCTGGGCTTCACCGCCGGATAGGGTCGTAGACGGCTGTCCAATTTTTATATACCCGAGTCCCACATCATACAAAGTTTGCAGTTTCCGCTGAATTTTAGGAATGTTCTCAAAGAAAGAGCATCCTTCCTCCACCGTCATCTCCAACACTTCATAAATATTTTTTCCTTTATAACGCACCTCCAAGGTTTCTCGGTTATAGCGTTTTCCGTGGCACACTTCGCAAGGAACATAAACATCCGGCAAAAAATGCATCTCAATGCAGATAATACCATCCCCGGTACAGGATTCACAACGGCCGCCCTTGACGTTAAAGCTAAAACGACCGGCTTTATAGCCCCGGGCTTTGGCTTCCGGTGTCATGGCAAACAGTTCCCGGATATCTCCAAATAATCCGGTATAGGTAGCCGGATTACTGCGCGGAGTTCTGCCAATAGGGGACTGATCAATCGCAATAATCTTATCAAGATATTCTGTCCCCTTGATCCTTTTAAAACGTCCGGGGTGCTTTTTGGCTCCATTGAGCCGATTGGCCAATTCTTTATACAAAATCTCATTTACAAAAGAACTTTTCCCGCTCCCGGATACACCGGTAATACAGGTAAAGGTTCCAAGGGGCAACTTTACATTGATTTCCTTAAGATTGTTCTGGGCAGCACCATAAATCTCTAACTGATTTCCATTTCCTTTTCGGCGTTTTTGGGGTACCTCGATTTTCTTTTTCCCACTCAGGTATTGCCCTGTTTCAGAGTCATCACACGCCATGATCTCTTCTGCGGTTCCCTCGGCCACAATCTCACCGCCGTGAATGCCCGCACCCGGTCCAATATCAATGATATGATCTGCTGCCAGCATGGTATCCTCATCATGCTCCACCACCAACAAGGTATTTCCTAAATCCCGAAGATGCTTTAGAGTTGCAATCAATCGGTCGTTATCCCGTTGGTGAAGGCCAATGCTTGGCTCATCCAGAATATAAACGACCCCCATCAAACTGGAACCAATTTGCGTTGCCAACCGAATCCGTTGGGCCTCGCCACCTGATAAAGTTCCCGCACTGCGGGAAAGGGTCAGATATTCCAATCCCACATCTACCAAAAAGGAAAGCCGCTCATGAATCTCTTTTAAGATATGCCGAGAAATCATCTTGTCTTTCTCTGACAATATTTCGCTTAAACCCGCAAAAAATTCTTTTGCCTTTGCAATAGAAAGTTGCGTTACCTCATGCACATTTAACCCATTGACCGTCACGGCCAAAGTTTCTTTTTTCAATCTCATTCCATGACATTCCGGACATGGCATATTAACCATAAAACTCTCAATTTCCGCTTTCATCCAATCAGAGTTTGTCTCCTTATGTCTTCGCTCCAAATTAGGAATTACACCTTCGAATCTGGCAAATTGTTCTCCTTTTGCATATTTGCGCTCATAGGTTAGCCTGATTTTTTCTCCCTTGGTTCCATACAAAATTTTGTCCAAAACATGTTGGGGCAAATCTTGTACAGGAGTATCCAAAGAAAACCCATAATGGGCTGCCATACCCTCATAATACATTCTGGAAATACTCCCTGCTTCCGTACCCGTCCAGCCGCTTCCCAGAATCGCCCCTTGATTGATACTCAAGGTCTTGTCAGGAATCACTAAGTCCGGATCAATTTTCATGATATTGCCAAGTCCGGTACAACCGGGACAAGCACCATAGGGCGTATTAAACGAAAACATCCGAGGCGTCAATTCCTCCATGCTAATCCCGCAATCCTCACAGGCATAATTTTGACTAAACATCATTTCCTCGCCGTCAATCACATCCACCAAAACAAGTCCATGTGCTAGCCCAAGGGCAGTTTCCATAGAATCGGTCAGCCTTTTTTCTATCCCCTCTTTGACAACCAAACGATCGACAACAATCTCAATTGTGTGCTTTTTCTGCTTGTCCAGTTTGGGAATCCCCTCACTCAATTCGAGCATGGTTCCGTCCACCCGTATCCTTACAAAACCGTTTTTTCGTGCATCCTGGAAAGTTTTCGCATACTCTCCCTTCCTCCCACGAACTACCGGGGCTAAAACCTGAATCTTTGTGCGATCCGGAAGCGCCTTCACTGCATCCACCATCTGGTCAACAGATTGGGGTTTGATTTCCTTACCACATTCCGGGCAATGGGGTATGCCAATTCTTGCAAACAACAATCGGATATAATCATATACCTCTGTAACCGTTCCTTCTGTCGAACGGGGATGCCGACTTGTAGTTTTTTGGTCGATGGAGATGGCAGGAGAAAGTCCTTCTATGGACTCCACATCCGGTTTCTCCATCTGCCCCAAGAATTGCCGCGCATAGGCAGACAATGATTCCACATACCGCCGCTGTCCCTCGGCATAAATGGTTTCAAAAGCCAAGGAGGATTTTCCTGATCCGCTTAGCCCTGTCAAAACCACCAATTTATCGCGAGGAATCTTTACATCAATATTTTTTAGGTTATTTTCCTTGGCACCTTTTACAACAATATATTTGTTTTCCATGGCTTTACTCCTTTTCCTCTGCCTCCAGCCGACGAATCTCATCCCGCAACTGTGCCGCAAGTTCAAATTGTAACAGTTCTGCGGCCGATTGCATCTCTGCAGTCAGTTCTGCAATGGTCTTTTTCTTATCCGAAACATCCCCTGTTCCCTTTTCGCCCCGAGGCACCGTCACTGCCTTGGTAGCCTCAATGATTTCATGCACCTCTTTTCGGATGCTTCTTGGGATAATACCATGGGCTTCATTAAAGGCCTGTTGCAGCCCTCGCCGTCGATTGGTTTCGGAAATCGCACACTCCATAGAACGGGTCACGTTGTCTGCATACATAATTACCTTTCCCTCGGCGTTTCTGGCCGCACGGCCAATGGTCTGAATCAACGATGTTTCGCTCCGCAAAAACCCTTCCTTGTCCGCATCCAAAATAGCAACCAGAGAAACCTCCGGAATATCCAACCCTTCTCGCAGGAGATTGATACCAACCAATACATCAAAAACACCCAGCCGCAAATCCCTGATAATCTCCATCCGCTCGATGGTCTGTACATCCGAATGCAAGTATCGCACCTTGACTCCCATTTCTTCCAAGTATTCTGTCAGCCGTTCCGCCATTTTTTTGGTCAGCGTGGTAATCAGCACCCGCTCATCCTTCTTGGTGCGTTGGATAATCTCAGCATACAAATCATCGGTTTGTCCGGAAATCGGGCGCACCTCTATTTCCGGATCCAAAAGACCGGTTGGCCGAATTACCTGCTCCACAATCCGGCAGGATTGCTCCTTTTCAAACTCTGCGGGCGTTGCACTGACAAAAACCGCCTGATGCAGTTTCCCGTAGAATTCTTCAAAGGTCAAAGGCCGGTTATCAAAGGCAGATGGCAACCGAAATCCATATTTGACTAAGTTTTCTTTTCTTGAATGGTCACCGGCAAACATAGCCCGAACCTGTGGCAGGGTTACATGGGACTCATCCACCAATAAGAGAAAATCCTTAGGCAGATAATCCAGCAGGGTAAAAGGCGGGCTTCCTGCCTCTCGTCCGCTGATATGCCGCGAATAGTTCTCTATGCCATTGCAGAATCCGGTTTCCCGCATCATCTCAATATCATAATGGGTACGCTGTTCCAGACGTTGTGCCTCTATCAATTTGTTCTCTCTCCGCAATTCTGACAACCGCTCCTCCAATTCTGCCTGTATACCGACAATGGCGGCTTCTCGCTTTTCTGCTGTAGTCACATAGTGAGAGGCAGGGTAAATTGCCACATGATTTCTTTCTGCAATAATCTCTCCCGAAGTTGGGTTGAAATCACAAATGCGTTCTACCTCATCTCCAAAAAACTCCACCCGCACTGCATTGCTATTAGAATCCGAAGGAAAGATATCCAAAACATCCCCACGGACCCGAAACTTATTCCGGACAAAATTAATCTCGTTGCGCTCATATTGGATTTCAATCAATTTTGCAATGACCTCATCTCGCTCCTTGGTCATACCGGGCCGAAGGGAAACCACCATATTGTTATAATCAATGGGGTCACCTAACCCGTAAATGCACGATACACTGGCAACAATAATCACATCTTTTCGCTCAAACAAAGCGGCAGTCGCACTATGCCGCAACTTATCAATTTCCTCATTGGTAGAGGCATCCTTTTCAATATACGTATCTGAGTGTGGAATATACGCCTCCGGCTGGTAGTAATCATAATAGGACACAAAATATTCTACGGCATTTTGGGGAAACAATTCCTTAAATTCACTGCAAAGTTGTGCCGCCAAAGTTTTATTATGGGCCAAAACCAAGGTTGGCCTTTGCACCTCTTCGATGATCTTTGCCATGGTAAAGGTCTTGCCGCTACCGGTAACTCCCATTAGTACCTGAAATCGGTCCCCTTGCAAAATCCCTTTAGAAAGCCGGGAAATTGCCTCTGGCTGGTCCCCTGCCGGCTGATATTTCGATACCACTTGGAACTCCATATCCGTCACCCCAAAATTGATTGTTTTGATTGATTTATAGTTTTTAATTATATCATATCTATTCTTTCTATTTCAAGTAGTTTCAAAAAGTTTTGCAAAAAAGTACTTTCCATTTTTTCCGATTATCCCCATACCCCCGTTAATTCCTTCTTTTCTTTCCATAACACCGAACAGCCAAAAACTCCCCTCCCTTTTGCTCTATTTTTGTACAGAATTTTTGGAAAAGTTCTTGACAAACTTTCCCACACATGGTATTCTATGCATGAAGATTTTAGCACTCTACTCTAGCGAGTGCTAACAAAACCCTTTTGGGGAGTTGAGCGTATGCCACTAGATGATCGTAAAAAGTCAATATTGCGTGCCATTGTAGAGGGATATATTCAAAACGCAGAGCCCGTCGGTTCCAGAAGTATTGCAAAGAATACCGACCTAAACTTAAGCGCTGCAACCATTCGAAACGAGATGGGCGATTTGGAAGAAATGGGGTTTCTGGTACAACCCCATACCTCTGCCGGCCGGATTCCTTCCAGTCAGGGATTTCGGTTTTATGTAGACAGCCTGATGGAGCGTTACCGGATGACAACGGCAGAGATTCACCAAATGCAAAGTGTGATGCTAAACAAAATCCGGGAACTGGATAAAATCGTCAAGGATGTGTCTGCTGCCTTTTCCGGCATTACCAACCTTCCTACCTTCGGCATGGTACCCACTTTAGAATACGGCACCATTAAAGGGATTAAACTGGTTTCCATCGACGATCGAACCATTATGGTGATCGTGTCGGACAGTTCAGGGCTTATTAAAAACAAATTGCTGCGACTTCGAGAACCGGCAAACGAAGATTTTTTAGCAAATCTGACTGATATTCTAAACCAGAACCTCTCCGGATATACCCGTTCAGAAATCAACTTGGGTCATATTATCGAGGTGGTCAACGCCGTAGGCGGCAGTCATGAAATTTTGACTTCGGTATTGGAGTTGGTGCACGAAGCAATTTCCGAAATTGATAAACGGGAAATTTATATGGAAGGAACCACCAATATCCTCCGTTTTCCCGAATACAATGACATCACAAAAATCAAAGAAATTCTGGAATTCTTCGATGACAAACAAAACTTAGGCGACTTCCTCCGTGATTTACCCCAACTTGAGGATGGCGAAGTAAAGGTCTTTATCGGTGATGAAACTGCGTTGCCGCAACTAAAAAATAACAGCGTTGTCTTATCTACTTATAAAGCAGGACCTGATCTTACCGGCATCATTGGGGTTGTGGGCCCTACACGCATGGATTATGCCAAAGTTGTTTCCGGCGTTGGATTCTTCTCTAAGCAACTGAGCAAAATGCTCAGCAATCGTTTGGGAGATGGCAGAAATCCGGATTGGCTCAAAGACAAAGGAGATGAAATAAATGGATAAAGAATACACTGAAACAGAAAAAGATCTTGAAAAAACAAACCCCGAAACAAAAGAGACAGAATCTTCTGCAGAAACCTCAGAGCAGACGGAAACACCGACAGAAAAAACAGAACTGGAAAAAGCAGAAGAATCTATTGCCAATCTAACGGATCGGCTGATGCGTACCGCGGCGGAGTTTGATAATTTCAAGAAGCGGTCTGCCCGGGAAAAAGACGAAGTATATGGCGTCGCCGTGTGTGATACCATCGCCAAACTTCTGCCTATTTTGGATAATTTAGAGCGGGCTATTACAAGTAGCCAAGATACAACAGACCAAGGGTTGCTGGACGGTGTAAAAATGATCAAAAAACAATTTGAAGATTCCTTAACAGGCATTGGCGTTTCTGCCATCGAGGCTGTGGGAGCATCTTTTGATCCTGAACGCCACAATGCCGTAATGACAGAGGAAAGCGACCAGGAGGAAAACACCGTTTTAGAGGAATTGATGAAGGGATACCTTTATAAAGATAAAGTAATTCGGCATTCCATGGTAAAGGTAAGTTGCTAGTTTTTATGATAGGAAGACATTATAATCAGAAAGGATGATAAATGATGGGAAAAATTATTGGTATTGATTTAGGAACTACAAACTCTTGTGTCTCGGTAATGGAGGGCGGAGAGCCTTCCGTTATTACCAATCCGGAAGGTGCCAGAACAACGCCTTCGGTTGTTGCATTCACGAAAACCGGAGAACGTTTGGTTGGGCAAGTGGCAAAGCGTCAGGCGATTACCAATCCGGACCGAACCATCAGTTCCATTAAAAGAGATATGGGTACTGACCGGAAAGTTTCTATTGATGATAAGAACTATTCTCCGCAGGAAATTTCGGCCATGGTTCTACAAAAACTTAAAGCAGATGCCGAAGCCTATCTGGGAGAGAGTATTTCGCAGGCAGTTATTACTGTTCCTGCATACTTTAGTGATGCACAGCGCCAAGCAACCAAAGATGCCGGAAAAATTGCCGGCCTTGAGGTTCTGCGTATTATCAACGAACCCACCGCAGCCGCACTGGCCTATGGTCTTGAAAAAGGCGAAGATCAAAAAATCATGGTCTACGATTTAGGCGGCGGTACTTTCGACGTTTCCATTCTGGAAATCGGCGATGGAGTATTTGAGGTTTTGGCTACCAGTGGTAACAACCGCCTGGGCGGCGACGACTTTGACGACAAAGTCATGAACTATTTGGCAGATGAGTTCCAGAAGGAAAATGGCATTGATCTTCGTCAGGACAAAATGGCTCTGCAACGTTTAAAAGAAGCCGCAGAAAAAGCAAAGATTGAACTCTCCGGCGTTGCTACTTCCAATGTAAATCTGCCCTTTATCACCGCCGATACTACCGGTCCGAAGCATCTGGATATTACCATTACCCGGGCACAATTTGATGCTTTGACCTCTGATTTGGTAGAAAAAACCATGGAACCTACCCGAAACGCATTGCGTGATGCAGGTTTAGCCCCTGGAGATATTGACAAAGTCCTGTTAGTGGGCGGATCTTCCAGAATTCCGGCCGTACAAGAGGCTGTACAAAAATTCATCGGCAAAGAACCCCACAAAGGTATTAATCCGGATGAATGTGTTGCTATTGGCGCTTCCATTCAGGCAGGTGTCCTTGCCGGCGAAGTAGAGGATTTGGTTCTGCTGGATGTCACTCCTCTTTCTCTCGGTATCGAAACTATGGGCGGCGTATTTACCAAACTCATTGAGCGGAATACCACCATTCCCACCAAAAAAAGTCAGATCTTCTCTACTGCCGCTGACAGTCAGACCAGTGTAGAAGTTCATGTTCTGCAAGGGGAGCGGGAAATGGCCGCTTATAATAAAACCTTGGGTCGCTTTAACCTGAGCAACATTCCTCCGGCACCTCGGGGTGTACCGCAGATTGAGGTCACTTTTGATATTGATGCCAACGGCATTGTCAAGGTAACCGCCAAAGATTTGGGTACTGGTCAGCAGCAGGATATTACCATTACTTCTTCCACTAACCTATCCGATGAAGACATTGATAAAGCCGTGAAGGAAGCAGAGCAATTTGCTGCTGAGGATAAAAAACGTAAAGAAGAAGTCGAAGTTCGCAATAGCGCTGACAATATGGTATATCAGACAGAAAAAACCCTAGGCGAAATCGGCGACAAAATTGACGAAACCGAAAAAGCCGGCATTCAAGCAGAAGTGGACAAACTGAAAGAATTACTCAAGGCAACTCCTATGGAGGTAGAAGCCGTAAAAGCACAGACTGAGGCTGTGTCTCAAAAATTCTATGCAGTATCCGAAAAACTCTATGCCGCAGCACAGCAAGCACAAGCCGGTGCTTCCCCCAATGCAGACGCACAACAAGGTGCAGCAGCAGGGGATCATGTTGTTGACGCAGAATACACCGAGGTAGACGACGATAAATAAGAGATTCGCATAAATAGGCGGACAGTTTCCTGTCCGCCTGTTTGCGAGTAAGGCGAGGTTATGGCTATGGCAGAAAAAAGAGATTATTATGACGTGCTCGGCGTAGGGAAAAGCGCCTCCCCTGACGAGATTAAACGGGCCTATCGAAAATTGGCGAAAAAATACCATCCGGACCTGAACCCGGATGACAAAGAAGGCGCAGAGAAGAAATTCAAGGAAGCAACCGAAGCCTATGAAGTATTAAGTGATGCAGAAAAAAAGCAAAAGTATGATCAGTTTGGCCATGCTGCCTTTGACCAAACAGCAGGCGGCTACGGCGGCGGTTATGGCGGCGGATTTGGCGGCTTCGACATGGGGGATATTTTCAGTAGTTTTTTTGGCGGCGGATTCGGCGGCCAACGCGCAAACCCCAATGCCCCGCAGCGGGGACGCGATCTCAGTTATAATGTAGATTTATCTTTTGAAGAGGCCTGTTTCGGCGTGGAAAAGGATATTACCATCAATCATTTAGAGAAATGTTCCTCTTGTCATGGTAGCGGCGCAGCATCGGGCACGGCTCCTGAAACCTGTCCTGTCTGCCACGGTAGCGGTCAGGTTCGCTCGGTACAACGCACTGCCTTTGGTAACTTCCAGAGTGTTCGTCCTTGCGATTCCTGCGGCGGACGTGGCACCATTTTGAAAAACCCTTGTAGCGATTGTCACGGCGAGGGCAGTGTACGTAAACCAAAAAAGGTGCGGGTGAAAATCCCTGCCGGCATCGACGATGGCCAACAGGTTTATGTGCGTGGTGAAGGAGACGCCGGCAGCAAAGGCGGCCAAAGCGGCGATCTCATTTTAAATATCCGGGTACGGCGGCACAAGTTGTTTGTCCGTCAAGGATATGATATTCTCTGCGATTATCCAATTTCCTTTGTCCAAGCCACTTTAGGCGCAGAAGTTCAGGTCCCCACCATTGACGGCAAGGTTTCCTATCAAATCCCAGAGGGAACACAACCGGGAACCGTATTTCGGCTTCGAAATAAAGGCGTTCCTAAAATCAACTCCACCCAACGGGGAGACCAATACGTAACAGTAAAGGTGGAAATCCCCAAAGGACTTAACGAAAAACAAAAAGATCTGCTCCGAAATTTTGATGAAAACGTGGATGCTTCTAAATATAAGCAGCGCAAGAACTTTTTTGACAAAATGCGGGAGATTTTAAAATAACGAAAGCAGTCCAAAACGCCGACAATTTCGCCGGCGTTTTCCCCGTGTCTGCGAAAGGATGAATTAGATGGATTGGATTAAAGTTACCATTACTACTACCGCTGCGGGTATTGATCCCGTCAGTGGTCGGTTATTAGATTTAGGCATCAACGGCATCGAAATCTCCGACAAGGACGATTTCAAGGAATTTTTAGAGAAAAACCGACGATATTGGGACTATGTGGACGAGGAACTGGAACGACTCAAAGAAGCCGATACCGTCATTACCCTCTATCTAAGCGACGGGGCGGCCGGCATGGAGCAACTGGCTGCAGTGCGTGCCTCTATGCAGGAACTCTCCTTACTGGATAAAGAAAATGCCTATGGCACTTTAAAAGTTTCCACAGACCATGTCAAAGACGAGGATTGGTCTGAAATCTGGAAACAGTACTTCCATCCTATTCCGGTTGGCGAAAAAATCCTGATACAGCCGGTTTGGGAAAAATCAGAAAACCCGGAAAACCGTATTGTTTTTACTATAAATCCTGGTATGAGTTTCGGTACCGGCTCCCATCCTAGCACCCGCTTCTGTATCGAAGAAATCGAAAAACATCTACATAGCGGAGATACTGTGCTCGACCTTGGCTGCGGCTCCGGCATTTTATCCATTATTGCTTTGTTGCTGGGAGCATCGTCAGCCACCGCCATTGATATTGACCCTAACGCCATCGATGTCGCATATACCAATTTGGCCCTCAATAACCTTCCTAAGGAAAACTATCATGCCTTTGCTGGCGATATTCTTTCTGACCAAACCCTTCGCACAGAACTTGACACTTATGATTTAGTCATTGCCAATATTGTTGCAGATGTCATCATCGGCCTTTCCGGATTTGTCCGGCAATTTATTAAGGAAAACGGTACCTTTATCTGCTCTGGCATTATTCTGGAGCGGTTGGACGAAGTGATTTTGGCTTTGGAATCCGCCGGCTTTTCCATAAAGGAAATCCGAAAAGATAAGGACTGGGCAGCCATTACTTGCCAATAAGAAAATGGCACTTGCAAACCAGAATTGTTTATGTTATGATAACAATAACCTATCCTGAAAAAGGAGATTACCATGCGTCGTTTTTTTACCGAACCAAACAATATTATGGGTAATACTGCTCGCATCTTGGAAGATGCTGCACATATCACGCGGGTTCTGCGAATGGAAGTCGGCGACCGGATTCTCTTATTTGATGGAACCGGATATGAATATACCGCGGTACTCACAACTCTGGACAGCCGGGAATGTCACGCAGAAATTTTAGAGAGAGTTTTTTCTGAGCAGGAAGCGAAAACGCGCGTTACCATTTTTCAAGGGATTCCCAAATCCGGAAAAATGGAATCCATTATTCAAAAATCGGTGGAATTGGGTGTTTTTTCTATTGTTCCCACTGCAACGGAACGTTGCGTTGCCAAACTGGACCATGGCAAATCCGAAGCCGAAAAGCAAAGGCGCTGGGCTAAAATTTCTCTAGAGGCCGCAAAGCAATGCGGCCGTGGTATTGTTCCTCAGATACTCCCCCATGTTACCTTTGCAGAGGCAGTAAAGCAACTCCAAACCATGGAACTTGCCATCATGCCCTACGAGGTTTTAGGACGAAAGGGCGATTCTTCCCTTCGGTCTATCCTGCAATCTTGTCAGGCTGAGGAAATTGGAATTCTCATTGGTCCTGAAGGCGGCTTTTCAGACAAAGAAGCCCATCTTGCTGCAGAGGCCGGCATCAAGACCATTGGCCTTGGCAAACGAATTTTGCGTACCGAAACCGTTGCTGCAACAATGCTTGCCATGATTATGTATGAAAAGGGAGAATTATAATCTTTCCGGAAAGGATGATAAACCTAATGAAAAGAAATAGAAAGTCAGGAGCAATGACTCGTCGAGAGAGAAATGACCATCTAACCAACTGGTATATGATTACGCTATGTTGGGGTATTACAGGAATTTTAGCATTGCTGGCTGTGCAACATGGCTATGCTACTCCTTCGACCCTGTTATACATGCAACCTATCCTGTGGATTCTAACCGGGGTCCTAGCCCTTCTAGCCGTAGGATTGTTTCTCTTTGCTAAGTCGAAAAACTCTGTTCGAGCAAACCATTATGGCTGGTTTGTGGGCGTCTGTGCTTTAGTTGCACTTTGGCTGGCCTTATACAACAAACTCCGGCCCATCCTAGAGAGTTTTCTTCGCAACATTCTTGGGCATCCGGAATTTACCCTTACTTCTTTCTGGAATACCAGAATCCCCATTATTGGCATTGCAGTTTACCTGATCCTTGGTTTGATTTATTTTGTCTGCAAAGTAGTCAAGGAATAGTAAAAAAGACAGGCTATTTTGTTTCCAAATAGTCTGCCTTTTTATTTCTGCCAAAATACTACTTAAAATCAACCCCACGACCATTTTGGAAGGGAACATCATTTAGAGATAAGGAGGGTTTTTATGCCATTTTATTTTGCAGCCACTTGTTCGGTGTTGCTTCAAATTGTTTTTTTCTTGCTTGCCATCTACTATCTCGGCATTGCCCTCTTCTCTCTGTTTCCGGCCCGGCAAAAACCGGAAAAGGAAGAATTTTTCCGGTTTGCTGTCGTCATTCCTGCCCACAACGAAGCAAAGTCCTTACCCGGTCTTCTTTCCAGCCTGCAAAAACAAACCTATCCCCAAGAATATTTTCGAGTTTTTGTGGTGGCGGATCATTGTACAGATCATACTGCCCAAGTGGCAGAATGCTTATTTGCGACCGTCCTGTTTCGGAAGACAAACGATTGTTCCGGCAAGGGGGCGGTTTTGGCAGATGCCTTTGACCAAATTTCCAACCTTCCGGATTCTTTTGATGC
>JAZRPL010000013.1:0-15192 GCA_045649245.1 Ructibacterium sp. | reverse complement strand
CTTCCGGAGTAGGTTCCTCTTCCGGAGTAGGTTCTTCTTCCGGAGTAGGTTCTTCTTCCGGAGTAGGTTCTTCTTCCGGAGTAGGTTCTTCTTCCGGAGTAGGTTCTTCTTCCGGAGTAGATTCTTCTTCCGGAGTAGATTCTTCTAGATCGGATTCCTCTTCCAAAGCAGGTTCGTCATCAAAGGGTTCTTCGTCCTCCCAATCGTCAGCAAGAGCATCAAAGGGGGAATGGATTTCCGCTTCGGCAACATCTTTGGCGGTAGGCTTTAAAAAGGCAATACAGAGCAACAAAACTCCGATGAGAACCAACCCGATAGCGATGAGTAATAACGAGTCCAGTAAAGAGAGCCCTCCCCCAAAAAGGTTTAGGGTAATAGGGGCAGCAAAAGCGTTAGCCCCAAGAAAAATCGGAAGAAACAAGAGTGAAAAAATAATCTTTTTTTTCATGGTTAAGATACCTTTCTGCCTAATGTAGGCTTGCCCGTAGAAATGGACATAAACTATAGCAGTGCTAAATGCAAATGGTAATAGCGCTATAATCATCCAATAGTTTGGTGTATTTGCCCAATTTGCGATTTTTTTCGACGATTTTTTGCATCCTATGGAGCCAATCCTTTGCGTTTTTAGAGTGCTTTAGCGTTCTTTCGATTTGGCGTTCATGGATATTTTCCCAAAAGCCATCGGTGCAGAGTAAAAAGCTATCATTTTTCCGGACCAGAGTAGGTGCTGAAAAGGCCGGACGGAAATTCTGTTCCAATCCCATCTGGCAGGTTAGTTTTTTCCGCAGTCGGTCGGTACGGATTTTCGGATAGCGAATCTCTCCGGCTTCGTAGCGGGCATAGGCATCACTGTGGTCGGGGGTGATTTCGTACAAGAGATGATCCTGGAGATGATAAATGCGACAATCACCAATATGGGCCCAAACGGCCAGTTCGCCATCGGTAAGCAATACTGCGGCTGTTGTGCCGCCGGGAGTCAGGTCCTCTGCCTGAAATGCCGATAAGGCAGTCTGCGCATGTTCAAAAAAATGCGGCATGGTTGCAGTTGTAATCTCTGACTGTTGCTTAAAATCTTCCAGAATAGTTTGCACTGCAAATTCCGAGGTTTTTGGTGTTTCTTTTCCATCGGCAACAGCAAAACAAGCGCAGTAATATTCTTCTAAAATTCCTACATAGTCATGATTTGTCTGTTTTTCGCCGCAAACACAGACGGAAGCGAAATCCAGCATAAGCCCACCTCAATTATACTTAATAGAAATATTATACTTCAAAAGAAAAGAAAAGTCAATCTGTATTTCAAAGCGGTGTGCAGTTTGGAATTTTATATTGCAGGAAAAGAGGAAGGAAAAATTTCCTGGAATACCTATTGTAATAAAACAATAAAACTGATATAATAAAGAAGTTAAAAACTCCGCATGATATAGGAGGAACAGAATGAAGATTTTGGGAATTACCGGAGGAATTGGTTCCGGAAAGACCAGTGTAACTCGATTTTTTTCAGATCTGGGTGCCACAGTCATTGATGCGGATTGTATTGCCCGGCAGATCTTAGAGCCGGGTGGTAAGGCCGTGTCGGCGGTGGTGGATGCGTTTGGAAAGGATATCTTGGGAGCGGATGGAAGGATTGATCGACGGCGGTTGGCCGGGATTGTCTTTGCGGATGCAGAGAAACTGGCATTATTGAATAGGCTTACCCATCCTCGAGTTTTCGAGGAAATGAAGGAACAAATCAAGGCCGCAGAGACGGAATTGGTTTGTTTGGATGTTCCCTTATTGTTTTCTTGTGATTTTCCCATTTCCTGCGATCAAACATTGGCAGTGATTGCCCCAAAGGAGTTGCGGATTGCCAGGGTCATGGAGCGGGATCACATGAGCCGGGAACAGGTGGAACAGAGAATGGAAAAGCAACTTTCGGATGAAGTCTTATGCGAAATGGCAGATCTTTGCATTGTCAATGATAAGGATACGACAGTGCTTGAAAAAAGGGTAGAGGAAATTTATAGGAATATGATGGGACGGTAGGAAAATGCGGGAAATCCGATCCAATATAAAACGAAAACAGCGAAAAAAATCCGGCGGTTGTATGGGAAGATTTTTGTTTTTGGTTATTTTATTTAGTGTGGTTGGTTTTTTTGGGTATCAGGCGCTAGAAAGGCTTGGCGTGCAGAACTATCTATTGCAGATGCGATATCCCTTGAAATACCAAACTGCGGTAGAAAAATATGCCGAGGAGTTTCAACTAGAGGAGGCATTGGTGTATGCGGTTATGCATACCGAGAGTAAATTCGACCCCTATGCGGTTTCCTCAGCACAGGCCAAAGGATTGATGCAACTGCAAGATGAAACGGCAAAAGAATGTGCGACTGCGCTAAAGTTACCGTCTTTTACAACGGACCAGTTGTTTGAACCGGAGATTAACATCCGGCTTGGGTGTTATTACCTGAAAAAATTGCTCCAAACCTACGGCCAAACCGAAACGGCCCTTGCTGCCTATAACGGCGGACCGGGCAATGTGAATCAATGGCTCAAAAATACGGAATTTAGAAAGGAGCAAGGGGGACTTTCCAAGATTCCCTTTCCCGAAACCCGTAGGTATGTTCAAAAGGTCATAGAGGCATATCGGATGTATACACGATTATATAACTTGCATGAAGGAGTGTTATAAGATGACAAAAAAGGAAGAAAAGAAAAATTTGCTTTATGAAAATCAGAGTGTTTTTGCGACATTGCCTAAAAAGGAGAAGGAAGAGATCTACGCTTTTTGTGATGGATATCGCGAATTTATCACCAAAGCAAAAACCGAGCGGGAGTTTTGTGAAGATAGTTGCCGGGTTTTAGAAGCAAATGGATTTGTTTCTTTGGATGAAAAAAGAACCTTAAAACCGGGAGATAAGATCTATACCGTTAATCGAGGAAAAGGTGTCCTTGCCGCTGTGATTGGCGAGGAGCCCATGGAATGTGGGGTCAGTCTTGTAGGGGCACACATTGACTCGCCCCGATTGGATTTAAAACCCAATCCCCTTTATGAGGATCAGGGAATTGCTTATTTTAAAACCCACTATTATGGCGGAATTAAAAAATATCAATGGACAGCCATCCCCCTTGCCATTCATGGAGTTGCGGCTTTGCAGGACGGAACCCAAATCAAAATCGTCATTGGTGAAGATGAGGCTGATCCTGTATTTTGCGTATCTGATATTTTGCCGCATTTGGCACAGGCGCAGATGACGAAGAAGATGTCTGAGGCCATTCCCGGTGAGAGTTTGAACGTCATTTTAGGGAATATTGGTTGTGATGATCCGGAGATCAAAGAAGGGGTAAAATGGAATATCCTTAATATCCTAAATGAGAAATATGATATTTGCGAAGAGGATTTGCTCAGCAGCGAAATTGAGATAGTGCCGGCTTTTGGGGCACGGGATTTGGGACTGGATCGGAGCATGATTGGCGGTTATGCACAAGATGACCGTGTGTGCGCTTACACTGCATTGCGGGCAATTTTAGATGTTAGAAAACCTAAGAAGACCGCAATTTGTTTGTTGGTAGATAAAGAAGAGGTTGGAAGCATGGGCGCCACCGGAATGCAGTCGCGGTATTTTGAAAATGTTCTGGCGAAACTTTGTGCAAAGACTTATGAATCTTATTCTGATTTGGTGCTGCGGGAGGCCCTTTCCAACTCTACCTGTCTATCGGCGGATGTAGGTGTGGCTTTGGACCCCAACTATGCGGATGTGACAGAAAAACGTAACACAGCCATTTTAAACGGCGGTGTCTTAATGACCAAGTACACCGGTTCCCGCGGGAAAGGCGGCGCCAGCGATGCCAGTGCGGAACTGGTTGCAAAAATTCGGAGAATCTTCAATGAAAACCAAGTAGAATGGCAGATTGGAGAACTTGGAAAGGTAGATATGGGCGGCGGCGGAACTATTGCGCAATATGTAGCCAATTTGGATATGGATGTCATTGATGTGGGTGTTCCCCTCCTTTCGATGCATTCTCCCTTTGAAGTAGCGGGGAAATTAGACATCTATATGGCCTATAAGGGGTATCGGGAATTTTATCAGCATAACTAGTGGACAGACCTATCCGGAAATCGTATTTTTTCCATGATTCTGGGCATCTTAATTTTGAGGTGAAGAATATGTTTAAAGGGAAAATTACGGTTGTTGGTGCCGGAAATGTAGGTTCTACCATCGTTTATACTTTGGTTTTGAGCGGACTGGTTTCAGAAATTGTCCTCATTGATATCAATCGGGATAAAGCCGAGGGCGATGCCATGGATATGAACCACGGCATCTGTTTTGTGAGTCCTGTGAAGGTAGTGGCCGGTGAATACAGTGATGTGAAGGGCAGTGACATGGTCATCATTACGGCCGGTGCCAATCAAAAAGAAGGGGAAAAACGCACCGACTTATTGCGGCGTAACACGGCAATTTTTCAAGATATTATGGACCATTTGCTCCAATATTGCCATGATGATACGATTTTATTGGTGGTTACCAATCCGGTGGATATTTTGACCTATGTAACTTATCGGCTTTCCGGATTTTCAAAGCAGCATGTGATTGGTTCCGGAACTGTTTTAGACACGGCACGGCTGAAATATTTGCTGGGAGAGCATACCAATGTAGATGTACGAAATGTGCATACCTATATCATTGGCGAACATGGAGATTCCGAAGCGGCCGCTTGGAGCGTTACCAACGTGGCGGGAATGAGTGTCGAAGGATATTGTACCAAGACCGGCTGCTGTGACTCCATCCAACTGGATAAGGAAGTATTTTATGATAAAACAAAAAATGCGGCCTATGAAATTATCCAGAAGAAGGGTGCCACCTATTATGCCATTGCTTTGGCTGTGCGAAGAATTGTAGAAAGTATTATTGGTAACGAAAATTCGATTTTGACAGTGTCCAGTCTGTTCGAAGGAGAATATGGCATATCGGATATCTGCCTAAGTGCCCCAACCATTGTAGGCAGTAATGGTGCAGAGCGGATTTTGGAAATCAGTTTTTCAGATGAGGAATGCAGAAAATTGCGGGAATCATCGGAAACCTTAAAATATCTGGCAAAGGAGATCGGTTTTTAATGCAAGAATTAAGAATTTCCGGAATTGAACCGGAGTCTATTGTTGATGGCCCCGGTATCCGGTATGTGGTTTTTGTGCAGGGATGCCCCCATCGTTGCCCGGGATGTCACAACCCGCAGACCCATGATTTTTCCGGTGGGCATCTGCAGGATTTGGAAAGTATCCTAAAGGAAATTGATAAAAACCCACTGCTAAGCGGGGTAACCTTCTCCGGCGGAGAACCTTTTTGTCAGGCCTCTGCTTTGGCAAAGCTGGGCGGGGAGATAAAGAAACGGGGGTTAACCCTGGTTTGCTATAGTGGATATACCTTTGAGGAACTGCTAGAAAAGGGAAAGACCGACCCGAAAATCATGGAACTGTTACAACTGACAGAGATTTTAATTGACGGAAAATTCCAAATAGAGGAAAAATCATTGACATTGCAGTTTCGAGGCAGTCGAAATCAACGGATTTTAGATGTGCCGGCCTCCCTAAAGGAGAGCCGTGCCGTGCCGGCGAAGTTGTAGTACATACGAAAGGTTGTATGGAAGATGGAAAAAACACCGCTTTCCATGCGGAAGCATATTGCGATCGTTGGCGATACCAATGCAGGAAAATCAACCTTGTTTAATCTCCTCTTGGGACAGGATGTCTCCATTGTTTCAGAGGTGTCCGGCACGACGACAGATCCGGTGATTAAGGCTATGGAATTGATTCCTTTCGGGCCAGTGGCGCTGATTGACACGGCGGGGTTTGGGGATGAAAGTGCCTTGGGACAACAGCGGATGGAGAGGACCACACAACTTTTAAAAAGGGCAGATTTGATTCTTTATTTGGTAGAAGCGACAAAGGAGAAAAAGGTGGAAAAAAGGGATGTTCCATCCCTGGTTGTGTATACTAAGTGCGAGGTTTTATCCCCTGCGCAACGGAAAAAGAAAGAGAGCGAAAATCCTGATGCGGTTTTTCTGGCGGAGCATGGGAAGGAAGGGTTGGAAACCCTTAAAAAACGGATGATAGAATTGCTGCGCCAAGGGGAAGAACGTGAGGAAACCTTTTTGGGAGATCTGCTTCCGGCGGGGAGCAGTGTGGTTATGGTAATCCCCATTGACAGTGCGGCGCCTAAGGGTAGATTGATTTTGCCCCAGGTGCAGTTGATTCGTGATTGCCTGGATCATGACATAAAAGCCTATGTGACGAAAGAAAATACCCTTTCTTCGGCACTTGCAGATTTGAAAAAGGTAGATTTAGTGGTTACCGATTCTCAAGTCTTTGCGAAGGTAGATAACGTGGTGCCAAGAGAAATCCCTCTGACCTCGTTTTCTATGTTGTTGGCACGGCGAAAGGGGAATTTTGAGCAGTATCTGCAGGGTGCAGAGAAATTGGCCTCGTTACAGACCGGAGATAAAATTCTGGTTCTGGAAGGTTGTACCCACAATAAGACGCATGAGGATATCGGCAGGGTCAAGTTGCCAAAATTGATTGAAGCAAAGACTGGGGCAAAGTGCCAATATACTTTTTGTTCCGGTTATCAATTTCCGGAAAAATTGGAAGAGTATGCCTTAGTTTTATCCTGTGGAATGTGTATGGTGAATCAGCGGGAAGTGATTAGCCGTATGCAGACGTTAGAGAAACAGCAGATTCCGGTTGTCAATTATGGCATTGCTATTGCGGCATTAAATGGGATATTAGATCGAACCCGGGAGATTTTTTCTCGCAGCAATATATGAAAAGTAATAAAAGGTCCTATACAACAATCCCGACGGAGCAATGGGTGCACCGCTGGGATTGTTCTTTTTGGATAAAAAATTCAATAGAATGATAGAATAGGACAGAGTCAAAGAAGATAAAATGGAAATATATGCTTGATGGAAAAACAGAGGAACAATGTACTTTGCAAAGGCGGATTTTGGGGTAAGTTAGGGGCGAAATTCCAGAAAAGGAAGGGTTTTGATAACGAAAGTTTACAAATAAAAGGGTTTTGTTGAATTTTTGATATTAAATTTGCCAAAAAGAAACGCTGTTTGCAACTTGAAGTTGCGAAAGGTTCAAAGCATAGTTGATTGACCTTGCCCATATATCTTTATATAATCTAAAGTGTTTATGTTATTCCAGGAAGGAAAGGTGAGTGTTATGACCATAGGAGAGAAAATCGCCCGATTGCGTACAGCGTCCGGGATTTCACAGGAGCAGTTGGCAGAAAGGATTGCGGTTTCCAGACAATCCATTTCAAAATGGGAGATGGATCAGGCGTTGCCACAAATTGACAAAGTCCTACAACTTTGTGCCTTATTTAATATTTCGACAGATGAATTGTTGCAGGATAAAATCGCAATACGATGTAATATCCCGGGAGAATCTGTTCAAAACAAATATTTTGGAACAGACGGGTTTCGGGGCGAGGCAAATCTCAACCTTACTTCTATGCATGCGTACCAAGTAGGAAGATTTTTAGGGTGGTATTATGCATCGGAACTTTCCGGCTGTACCAGAGCCGGGTATCGGCCCCGCATCGTGATAGGAAAGGATACCCGCCGGTCCAGTTATATGCTGGAATATTCTATCGCAGCGGGGATTACTGCATCGGGAGCAGACGCTTATATGCTGCACGTTACCACCACCCCCAGCGTCTCCTATGTGACAAGACAGGATGCATTTGATTGCGGTATCATGATTACGGCTTCTCACAATCCTTTTTACGACAATGGTATTAAAGTAATCAATCGTTACGGTGAAAAACTTGATGATAAGACCACGGCGTTGATTGAGGCTTATATTGACGGGGATCTTAAAACCTTAGGTGTTACCGGAGGGGACTTGCCGTGGGCACACAAAGATCGCATTGGTTGTATTGTAGACTATGTTTCCGGTAGAAATCGGTATCTTGGCTACTTGATTTCCATTGCATCCCATTCCTATAAAAATTTGAAAATCGGACTAGATTGTGCAAACGGTGCGTCTTGGATGCTTGCCAAGTCCCTGTTTGGTGCTTTAGGGGCACAGACCGTGGTCATCGGTGCAGAACCCGACGGATTAAATGTAAACAGTGATTGTGGTTCTACCCATATCGAAAAACTTTGCTGTCTAGTTAAGGAGCAGCATCTGGATATGGGATTTGCCTTTGATGGTGATGCAGATCGTTGTATTGCGGTGGATGAAAAAGGAAACGTGGTAGATGGCGATGCCATGCTTTATATTCTGGGGCGTCGGCTAAAAGAAAGAGGGATCCTCAATGGCAATACCATTGTGGCCACTGTGATGTCCAACAGTGGCTTGGTTGCCAGCCTTGAAAAAATCGGAATCCAATGCGCAAAGACCAAGGTAGGAGATCGATTTGTCTATGAGTGTATGCAAGAGAAGGATTATTCCTTAGGCGGAGAACAGTCCGGACATATTATTCTCAAAAAATATGCGACCACCGGCGATGGTTTGCTTACAGCGATTATGTTGGCGGAAGAGGTTTGTGACCAAAAAACCACTCTTTCCAAACTTGCAGAACCGGTAAAACTCTATCCTCAATATACTAAAAATGTTCAGGTCAAGGATAAGGCTGCCGTCCTTGCAGATCAGGAGGTACTGGAGGAACTTGCGACAGTAGAATCCTTAATCAACGGTAAGGGAAGAGCCTTGCTGCGTCAAAGCGGAACGGAACCTGTGATTCGGATTATGATTGAAAGCGAAAAATGGGAAACCTGTGTAGAGTATGCCGATAGAATTGCAAATAAGATCTTACAAGGGGGACATGGTGTTGCATAAGCCTGTAAAGACAAAAGAACTGTTTGTATGTAATGTTTCATATTTGGATACCCTTTTTGAGGAAAGTGAATATGCTTGGGAAATTCTCCATAAAATCAAGGATACAATCAAGGAATTGATTGCAGAAGGAATTCCGGGGTTTCAAGAAATCTCGGAGGGGATTTTGGTGGGCCAAGGAGTAAAAATTGCAGATACGGCCACCATTGAGGCGCCGGCCATTCTTGGCGCGGGAACCGAGGTAAGACCGGGTGCTTATCTTCGGGGTAATGTCATTACCGGACCCAACTGCGTAATTGGTAATTCCACCGAACTTAAAAATTGTGTTTTGCTGGAAAAAGTGCAGGTGCCCCACTATAATTATGTGGGGGATTCGATCCTTGGAAATCATGCGCACATGGGCGCAGGCGCCATTTGCTCCAATCTGAAAGCCGATGGGAAAGAGGTTGTCGTCCATGGAGAGAAGGAATTTAAGACCGGTCTTCGGAAAATCGGCGGAATTTTAGGCGACAATGCCGATATCGGATGCGGTTGTGTCCTAAATCCAGGAACCATAGTAGGTAAAAATACAGCCGTCTATCCCCTTACCTCTTTGCGAGGCGTATTCCCCGAAGGTTGTATCGTAAAAAGTGCAGAAAATATTGTTGTAAGGAAGCCAACAGACTAAGTATAGCGGAGGAAATTCTATGTGTGGGATCGTTGGATATATCGGAAATAAAAGTGTTGCTCCGGTTTTATTGGAAGGATTAAAAAAACTGGAGTATCGGGGATATGATTCAGCAGGAATTGCCGTGATCCATAAAGGTAAAATCTCTATCAGTAAGGTAACGGGAAGAATTGCAAATTTATGTGAAAAAACCAAAGATGGTTCGTTAATGCCGGGGTATCTGGGAATAGGTCATACCCGCTGGGCAACCCATGGCGCGCCTACCGATCTCAATGCACATCCCCATGCCAGCAATGACGGAAAATTTGCAGTGGTACACAACGGCATTATTGAAAATTATATGGAACTTAGGGAAGAACTGACAAAAAACGGCTATTGTTTTGAAAGTCAGACGGATACAGAGGTTATCGTGCATTTACTGGAAATGTATTATGACGGAGATTTCAAAACAGCGGTTATGAAGGCCTCGGAAAGATTACAGGGTTCATACGCATTGGGGATTATATGTACCGACCATCCAGATAAAGTGTTTGTGGTAAGGGAAGCGAGCCCCCTTATTTTGGGTGTGGGCAAAGGCGGCAATTATTTTGCGTCCGATGTAACAGCCTTAGTGGCATATACCAAAAACATTATTTATCTGGCAGATGGGGAATTTGCAGAAATTTCCTCTAATAATATTCAAATTTTTGACTGCGCAGGCAGAGCGGTACAAAAGGAGATCCATAGAATTACATGGAATATTCAGGCGGCGGAAAGAGGGGGATATGACCACTTTATGCTCAAGGAAATTATGGAGCAGCCAAGGGCGGTTGAAGCAACCATATCTCCAAGAATCCATGAAGGGAAAGTGAAACTTGATGATATTGAGTTATCTGCAGAATATCTAAAAAGTATTCGCAAAATTGTCATTACTGCCTGCGGTTCGGCCTATTATGCGGGATGCTCTGCAAGGTATACCATCGAAAAACTTTGTCGAATACCCGTACAGGTGGAACTGGCAAGTGAATTGCGATATAATGACCCCCTCATTGACGAGCATACCCTTTTAATCATTGTGTCACAATCCGGAGAAACGGCAGATACCATTGCCGCTATGAAGGAATGCCAAAGACTTGGTGCAAAGACGTTGGCTATTGTGAATGTGGTTGGTAGTACCATTTCCAATTTGGCGGATGATACTCTTTATACATGGGCAGGGCCTGAGATTGCGGTGGCAACAACCAAAGGTTTTACAACCCAGTTGACGGCTCTGTATTTGGTTGCCATGTATATTGCTGATGGGATAGGAAGCGTAAGTGATGCAGAATATAAGGCGTTGCTTGCTTCCCTTCAATCCTTGCCCCAATATATGCAACAGGTTTTGGATATGAACTGCGCAATTCCTGAGATTGCAAAAAAATATCACATAGCGGATTCGATGTTCTTTATTGGCCGTAATACGGATTATGCCATTGCCTTGGAGGCTGCGCTTAAGATGAAGGAAATCTCCTATATCCATGCCGAAAGTTATGCGGCCGGCGAATTAAAACATGGTACTATCGCTTTGATTGAAGAACATCAGCCCGTTATTGCGTTGTGTTGCAATGAAAAAATGATGGAAAAGACGATGAATAATATCGTGGAGGTAAAAGCAAGAGGGGCAGAGGTGCTGGCTGTCACTTTTAAAGAAAATATCAAAATGGCATCTGTGGCTGACGACATGATTGTTGTACCAAGGGTGGATGAAGTCTTTGGCAGTGTTGTGGAGATTGTTCCACTGCAGTTGCTTGCATATTATGTGGCGAAAGAAAATAACTGTGATATTGACAAACCTAAAAACCTTGCAAAATCAGTGACCGTGGAATAATTTTTAAAGGAGATTTATAAAATTTGGAAGGCATTATTTCTCCTTTTCCATGATCACTGTTATCGTAGAAGCAAAAACCCTGTATGTGTGACACCGTCAAATTGACAAGTTGAAAAAAGTATAGTATAATAAAAAGGTCTTTGACGGTATCAAGACATGGAGGGATTTGTTATGAAGCAATGCATGAATACGGAGAATCTTCACAACAGGCTAAGAAAAATTATTGGTCAGGTTCAAGCCATTGACAGAATGATTGATGGAGAAGTTCCATGCGAAGATGTGTTGTCACAAATCAATGCTGCCAAATCTGCGTTGCATAAGGCCGGACAGGTTGTGCTAGAGGGACATCTTAAACATTGTGTCAGAGATGGTATAGAGCACGGAGATGCAGAAAAAACCATAGAGAATTTTGCAAAGGCAATAGAACGTTTTGCCAACATGAAATAAAAAACGGTGTCTATTTTCAAGACGAAAATAGACACCGTTTTTTTGTATTTGCTACTTTAAAACAAACCGGTAATAAAAATTTCAAGGCCTATAAGGATGAGAATTGTCCCGCCGAGAATCCCTGCTTTCCCTGCCAGTTTGGTTCCCGCCTTTTTGCCGATTGCAAGACCCATCATGCAAATTATGAATGTTGTGATGGCGATAAGTAAACAGGAAAGCAATGCATGCAGAGGGTCATAATCAGAAATAGTAAAGCCAACCGATAAAGCATCAATGGAAGTCGCAATACCCTGGATAATTAGTGCTGTAAATCCAACAGCGGGTCTTTCGTTGTCGGGGCATTTGATTTTTATGCCTTCGATTAGCATTTTCATGCCAATGTAACTAAGAAGGATCAGTGCAATCCAAGGAATCAGGAACTCAAAGGCTTTAAAATACTGTGTAATGGTACAGACGCAGAACCAACCTGACATTGGCATTGCGAATTGAAAGAAGGCAAAGACCCCTGCAATACCGCACATTCTGGCTGTCTTCATTTTTGGCTCATTGAGACCATTGGCAAGGGAAACCGAAAAGGCGTCCATCGCAAGCCCGACCCCCAAAAAAATACTGTTGAAAAAGAAGATAAATCCTAAATTCATTTTTCTTTCCTCCGTAAAATAAAAATACCAAGTACGATGAAACCATACTTGGTAATCAATAACAAAAAGATAGACTCCGTGTATAGCATCATAGTTATACATGAGTCTCGCAATTTAAAACAAGCCAGACCTTTTGGTCAGTATGTTGACTTGCTACGCTAAAACACGCTTGCTACTCCCTCATAATATAGGAATTGTATCATAGACGCCAAATATTGTCAACCTCTCTAAAATAGCAAGCATCATTTTTCCTCTTGACAGAAAATCGGAATAGGTGTATCATGATACATATACCCCTATAGGTATATAAAGCGGAGGTATCAAACAGGAGGAATTTTATGAAAAAAGGGATAGAAAAGGTAGAGGAGTTTTTAGAATGGGGTGGTAGAAAAAAGAATATTGTATTGCTTAGTATATCGGGAATTTTTTTATTATTGAGTTTCTTTGAGATTTCTATGCCGTTTTCTCCGGCATGGGTAGCAATCATCCTTTGCGGTATACCCATTATTCTTGAAGCCATCATCGGACTGGTTACCGAGTTTGATATTAAAGCCGATGTTCTTGTCTCTCTGGCGCTTATTGCATCGGTTTGCATCGGTGAAGATTTTGCGGCCGGAGAGATTGCATTTCTTATGCAACTGGGAGAATTGCTGGAAGATATAACCGTTGCAAAAGCAAGAGCGGGAATTGAAAAGTTAGTGAAACTCTCGCCCAGGACAGCACGTGTAATTGTAAACAGGGAGGAAACCATCATTCCTGCAGAAGCGGTTAAAGTCGGAGATGTAATTCGTGTCCTTCCCGGCGAGGCTATTCCGGTTGATGGTGTGATGATTGCGGGGAAAACCTCGGTCAATCAAGCCGTTATGACCGGCGAATCCCTACCCGTTGATAAAACTGTGGGCGATGAGGTTTCAAGCGGTACGGTGAATCAGTTGGGGGCTTTTGAGATGAAGGTCACCAAGGCTCCGGAGGATAGTTTAATTCAAAGAATGATACGGCTTGTCGGGTCTTTGGATGTAGGAAAGGCTAAAATTGTAGGTTTGGCAGACCGATGGGCAACATGGATTGTTGTGATTGCCTTGGCCGCAGCAGGGTTTACATGGATTCTGTCCGGAGAGATCATGAGGGCTGTTACCATTTTGGTTGTCTTTTGTCCTTGTGCCTTGGTTCTTGCTACACCAACGGCAATGATGGCTGCGAGCGGAAATGCTGCCAAACATGGATTTCTTGTGCGTGAGGGAGATGCCCTTGAAAGGCTTTCTAAAGTATCCAAAGTTACCTTTGATAAGACAGGGACACTGACTTACGGTATGCCTAAGGTAACGGCTGTGGAAAGCGTATCTAAGTATAGCAAAGAGGATGTTTTTGCATATGCGGCCGCCGTTGAGCAAATGAGCGAACATCCGTTGGGGAAAGCCATTGTTCGATGCTACGGATCCAAACCAAGTCTTGCTGAAAACTTTAAAATGCTTCTAGGGCAAGGTGTTGCGGCAACAGTAGAAGGTAGAGAAGTGAAAGCAGGGAGTTGGAAGTTCATCTCTGGGGAGGACAGGTTACAAATGCCCCAACGACTTGCGGCAAAAGTGTGCAAGTATCTGGATCAAGGCAGTACAATTACATATGTTGCGGTAGAAGATGTTTTAGCAGGATATATTGTTCTTTCGGATACGGTTCGAGAGGAAAGCGGGGAAATGATAGGACAGTTGTATCGCCTTGGCGTTCAGCCGGTATTGGTGACAGGAGACCATAAAAATACGGCAAAAACCATTGCGGGACAACTGGGAATATCGGAAGTTCATGCAAATTGTTTGCCGGAAGATAAATTACAGTATATTGGCCAATACCAAAAGGCCCACCATGCAGTCTGCATGGTGGGCGATGGAATCAACGATGCTCCGGCTTTGAAAAAAGCAAATGTAGGCATTGCTATGGGCGGTGTCGGCAGCGAAATTGCGGTAGAGGCTGCAGATATTACCCTTGTTGATGATGAAATTAAAGAGTTGCCGCATCTTATTGCATTATCGAAACGGATGATGACCACGATAAAATACAATCTCGCATTTTCCTTGGGACTAAACTTTCTTGCCATTTTGCTTTCAATGACCGGAATATTAAATCCTGTTTGGGGTGCATTGATACATAATGCAGGTTCGTTAGCGGTGATTATCAATTCGGTAGTTTTGTTAAAATGGAAAAGAAGGAGGTAAGATAGGAAAGAAGAATCACGAAGCAAGAGATAACCTGCATAGATGAAAATGCTTATTTTAAAATGACCATGGTTCCCGGCAGGAGGTCAATACCATCTTCAAGCATAGTGTTTTCGCCACGAGAAAACACTATGCTTTTATTTTGGGTTTTTATAGATTGTAAATCCTTACCTAGGTTTATGGCACAAAGAAGGGTTCCTCTTGTAAATGCGTAAAGGCCGCCTTTGGAATCGTATAACTGAAAAGATGAACAGAAATCTTCCTTGCAGCGGATTCTTGTTTTTGAGAGTTCACGGTAAAAATCCAGAATCTCGGTATCTTCTTTTCCATAGGGATATGCCATCCTGCAATAAGGATCACGGAATCCCTGGAGGCCTACTTCGTCGCCATAATACACACAAGGAATTCCGGGCAGCGTAAATTGCAGAAAAGTAGCCGCTAAAAGCATTTTTTTGCCTTTGTCATATTCTTCAGGGGTCATGACATATTTTCCTTTTTCCTCGTCTTTGACCTCGTGGGATACGCCGAAATATGTGATAGCACGAAGCGTATCGTGGGTGGAGAGA
>JAZRPL010000012.1:0-49065 GCA_045649245.1 Ructibacterium sp. | reverse complement strand
CCGCTTGGCCTCCGACTTCCGGCCTGAGCCACATGATTTCCCAATACCTTTCTCAGTGCTGCCTGCAACAGATGTACCGCCGAGTGATTTCGGCGAATCGCCAACCGCCGCTCCCCGTCGAATTTGGTTTCTACCATATCCCCTACTTGCAGACTTCCTTGCTCTACCACACCTTTGTGAAGGAATTTTCCATTTCTCTTTTTGGTATCGGTAATCCGGACTCTGACGCCGTCTCCTTCCAAAACACCGACATCTCCAACCTGTCCGCCGCTCTCGGCATAAAAGGCCGTCTGATCCAGAATGACAATTACCTCGTCGCCGGCCACTGCATCATCAGCCAGAGTGCCGTTTTTGCCAATTCCTAAAACTTTGGCCGAAACAAACTCTTTTTCATAGCCATCAAATACGGTATTTCCATCAATGACCGAGAAAATATCCTCTTCCCAAGCAGCATCTTCCCGATCCCCCCGTGCTGTCCGGGATCGACTCCGCTGATCGTCCATCCGTTTCCGGAACTCTTCTTCATCTACCGTAAGACCGTTTTCTTCTGCAATCTCCCGGGTTAAGTCAATGGGGAAGCCAAAGGTGTCATACAGTTTAAAGGTCTGTTCTCCGGAAAGTTCCGTCCGGCCTGCCTTTTTTACTTCTTCTATATAGTCCTTTAAAATCTCCAGTCCCTGGTCGATGGTCTCGGCAAACCGCCCCTCTTCCGTCTTGATGACCTTCTCAATATACGCAAAATTCTGCACCAGTTCAGGATAAGCACTCTCGCTCTCCTGGGCCACCGTTTTCGCTAACTGATATAGGAATGGACCTTCGATTCCCAGCAACTTCCCGTGTCGTGCAGCACGGCGCAACAATCTTCGAAGGACATATCCCCGACCCTCGTTGGAAGGCAGTACCCCGTCGGATACTAAAAATACCGTGCTTCGAATATGGTCGGTAATAACCCGCAAAGAAATGTCGGTGTTCCGATCCTTACCATAATCCACTTTGGCCATCTCCGCCGCAGTGTCCAGAATCTTTCGTATAGTATCCACTTCAAAAATCGAGGTTACACCCTGCATAATACAAGCGATTCGCTCTAATCCCATACCGGTATCGATATTGGGATGGGCCAAGCGATGATACTCTCCGTTCTCGTCTTTATCAAACTGGGTAAATACCAAGTTCCAGAATTCTACATATCGGTCACATTCACAACCAACGGCGCAATCAGGGCTTCCACAGCCAAATTCTTCGCCCCGGTCAAAATAGATTTCAGAGCAAGGACCGCAAGGACCCGTTCCAATCTCCCAGAAGTTATCCTCCTTACCAAGGTATACAATCCGTGCCGGATCTACGCCCACATTCTTTGTCCAAAGTTCGGTGGTTTCCTTATCCTCTTCGTAAACACTGACCCAAAGGCGGTCTTCAGGGATTCCCAACACTTGAGTAATAAACTCCCACGCCCAGAGCGTTACCTCGGTTTTAAAGTAATCCCCAAAAGAGAAGTTACCCAACATCTCAAAAAAGGTGCCGTGGCGTGCCGTCTGGCCTACGCACTCAATATCCGGTGTGCGGATACATTTCTGACAGGTGGTTACCCGCTTAGACGGCGGCGTCTCCTTCCCCAAAAAGTAAGGCTTTAACGGCGCCATGCCGGCATTAATCAATAATAGACTGGCATCACCCTGCGGTACCAGCGGAAAGGAAGAAAGCCGCAAATGCTCTTTGCTTTCAAAAAAGGCCAGAAATTTCTCCCGTATTTCATTTAATCCCAGTTTCTCCATTTTTAATTCCTCTTTTCATCCAGTGCCGGTCCATGGGCTACCATGACCGCACATTCTCTCATTTTCTCATCATTTTATTATACCAAGGATTCCCTGCTTCGTCAAGACTATTTCCACTTTCCTGTAACGCAAACAGTAAGATGATACAGAAAGGACTGTCCCAAACAGGACAGTCCTTTCTGTAATTATAGCAAAGTCGTGTCAATCTCACGAATGGCCTTTCGCACCCATAGAATCTGTCCCGGAGAAACCGATAATTCGTCCACGCCCATTCGCAAAAAAGTTTTGGTCAGCGTGGTATCTGCGCCCAGTTCACCGCAAATGCCGGCCCAAATTCCTGCTTTGTGAGCATTTTCTACCGTCATGGCAATCATCCGCAAAACCGCCTCGCTATGGGGTTCAAAAAAGGGATCCAAATCCGGATTCTGTCGATCAATGGCCATGGTATACTGGGAAAGATCATTGGTGCCGATGCTGAAAAATGCCACCTCTTTGGCCAGTTGGTCGGAAATCATCACTGCAGCGGGGGTTTCAATCATAATACCTTGTTCCGGAACAGAAAAGGGAACGCCCTCCCTTTCCAATTCCGCTGCAACCTCAGAAACTACTTCTTGAATCCGCCTTACTTCTGCCATGGAGGTAATCATAGGATACATAACCGCCAAATCTCCGAATACGGCGGCACGGAACAGCGCCCGCAATTGAGTGCGAAAAATTTCAGGGCGGGTCAGACAAAGGCGGATGGCCCGAAGCCCCATGGCAGGATTTTCTTCCGCCGTAAGACCGAAGTATTCCACCTGTTTGTCTGCCCCGATATCCAGGGTCCTTACAATGACCTTTTTCCCCGCCATGGTTTCTGCTACCCTTTTATAAATAGAAAATTGCTCCTCTTCGGTTGGAAAATTGGTTCTTTCCAGATAAAGGAACTCGCTGCGGAAAAGGCCGATGCCATCGGCATCATTTTGCAGCACCAAAGCCAAGTCCTGAATATTCCCGATATTGGCATACAGCCGGACCTTCCTTCCGTCCAGAGTAATGGTTTCCTTTCCCTTGAGGGTTTGCAGCAATTCCTTCTGCTCCTGTTCCCGCTTCTTCTTTTTCTTCATTTTCTCTAAAAATTCCGGCTCGGGCTCCAGATAAACAGCCCCCCGGCTTCCGTCCACAATGGCCAATTTCCCGTCCACCGTCTCATCCAGCGGCAAATCCACTCCCACAATGGCGGGAATACTCATGGTTCTGGCTAAAATGGCAGTATGGGAATTGGCAGACCCCTTGACGGTAACAAACGCCAAGACCCGACTTTTATCCAGTTGCACTGTTTCGCTGGGCACCAAATCTTCTGCTACCAGAATCATAGGCTCTCCGTCTTCTTCGCCGGTTTCCTCCTTGCCGGACAGGATGCGAAGAATCCGCTCGGAAATATCCTGCACATCTGCCGCTCTGCCCTGCATATAGGGGTCCTCCATGGAAGAAAAAATCTGAGAGAAATTCTTCCCTGTGGTAGCCACCGCATATTCTGCATTAACTCCTTGGAGCCGAATGATGTGCACCACCGATTCTTGATAATCGGTATCCTCCAGCATCAACTGATGAATCTCAAAAATAGCCGCATTGGCATCCCCTACCTCTTTGCACGCCTTTTGATATAACCGCTTCAATTGTTTTTCCGCTTTTTCCTTGGCCCGCCAAAACCGATCCACCTCCCGCTCTTGGTCCTCTACCCGAACCCTTTTGACCGGTTGCAAAGACGGATGATGTAACTTGATTTTTCCGATGGCGATGCCGCTATACACACTCTTTCCTTGATAGACAGTCATGGACATCCTCTCCTTTTGGCTTTTTCCGTTTTCTACAACGCAGAAAGTCCCTATAAATTCTCCTTGAAAAATTTCTCCATGGCCGCAATGGCTTCTTCCTCATCACTTCCTCTAGCCGCAACGGTTATGGTTTGTCCATATCGAATCCCCAACCCCATAATAGAAAATATCCGTTTCGCATCGCCGGTTCGCTGGTCAATATGAATGGTAATCTCCGATTGATAATTTGCCGCCTCCTTCACCAACTTTCCGGCGGGTCTGGCATGAATCCCATCGGTATCGGTAATGCTATATGTGAACTCTTTCATAAAACATTTCTCCTCTCTAAGCATTCGTCAAAAAACCATCTCTTTGTTACAGTTTGCCACGAATAACAAAAAATATCCGCCTATAAAACAGGCGGATATTTCGTTTTAAACACCAATCGGTTACTCTTTTAAGCCACCAATCTTCTATTTTCCTTTTCTTTATAAAAAACATCTTTTTTCGTTGCTTTTTTTGGTCTCCCATTGTATAATAAAGGCTGGTTTTGTCATGAGCAGTGGGGCAGCCACATCAGACCCTTTGTTTTAACAACAAAAAAAGCTCCCGTCACGGGAGCACCTTTTTGCAACATCTATAGGAAAACCTCTGCTGCCAACTATTTTTCAGCGGCAGTTTCCGCAGGATCACAGATAATCAGTTCGACCGTTCTGGTCAAAACATCGGCATAACTGTAAGAAACCCGACGCTCTCCCGCCATGAAATCATCTTCTGTATCTAACTTCACGATGAAAATACTGGGATATGTCCCTTCAATAACACCTTCTCGGGTTACGGTTTGTTTTCTGCCCTTCTTCGCCGTAAGTTTCACCTTATTCCCCACATTGTCAGACAGACTGGATTTAATCTTTATCAAATCATTTTGTATAACCACACCGAACACCCCTTTTACCTTACTTTGTAAAAATTATATCATAAATTTGCAATTTTGTAAATAGGAAAATACAAAAAATTACGTTTCTTTTACAATTCGGTAACATATTACATTATTTCATATAATTTTTGGTAAAAAGCACGAATTTTAGATTGTCGTGTCTGGCAAATCCAATAGAAAAAAGGAGGCCTTTTCATGGAAAAAAACATTCAAAATTGCTATCGTGCCGGCCTTCGGGACGGGATTCCCATCGGCCTTGGGTATCTCTCTGTTTCCTTTACCTTTGGCATGATGGCTGTGGCTGCCGGATTCCCGATTTGGGTCGCCGTCGCCATTTCCATGACCAACTTAACCTCTGCCGGACAGTTTGCCGGCCTTTCCATGATTACAGCCGCAGCCGGTTATCTGGAGATTGCCCTTACCCAACTTGTCATCAATATCCGGTATGCCCTCATGTCCCTTTCTCTTTCCCAAAAACTAGACCCAAAAACCAAAACCCTGCCGCGACTTGCCATCTCTTTCGGTATTACGGACGAAATCTTTGCCGTAGCCTCTACCCAGAGGCAAGGGGTAGGGCAACGCTATATGGGAGGCTTGATTACCATCCCTTACCTTGGTTGGGCCTTGGGCACGCTGCTGGGTGCGGCAGCCGGAATGCTTCTTCCCGCAGCGGTACAATCCGCCTTAGGGATTGCTATTTATGGTATGTTTCTGGCCATTATCGTCCCTGCAGCAAAGAAAAGTCTGCCCATCTTTGTCGTTGTTATAACGGCAGTTTTTCTCAGTTGTTTGTTCCGGTGGGCGCCGGGACTAAACCAAGTCTCCGGCGGTTTTGTCATCATCCTCTGCTCTGTTGCAGCAGCCGCTCTTGGTGCACTCTGCTTCCCTAAAAAGGAGGAATTATCATGAATGTTTCCATTCTTTCCTTGCTATTTTCCATGGCAACCATGGCTCTGGTAACCTATGCCATCCGTTGTCTGCCTTTGACGTTGTTTCGAAAAGAGATCAAGAACGTCTATATCCGTTCCTTTTTAGAATATATCCCCTATGCCGTTCTTGGCACGATGACCTTGCCGGATATCTTCTATTCCACCGAAACCTTTGGTTCTGCCACAGCCGGTCTCATCATCGCCATCGTGCTGGCCTATCGGGAACGCAGTCTCCTCACCGTCGCCGCTGCGGCCTGCGGCATCGTCTTTCTGGCAGAACGCTTATTATAGTTGCCTTTTGGCAACCGCTCTCTTCTTTGTATCATATTTAATTTTCAATCTCCTTGTTTGCCGTGTCCAAAATATATAAAATTTTTTCAAAAAAAGGCTTGCATTTTCCCGCTTATCATGCTATAATACAATGGTTCTGTAAAATATGTGCCGCTAGCTCAGCTGGATAGAGCGTCTGACTACGGATCAGAAGGTCGGGAGTTCGAATCTTCTGCGGCACGCCAAGAAAAAATCTTGTCAAACAATGTTTGACAAGATTTTTTTATTTGCAAACTTGAGCAATATTGATCCTACTGATTAAGAAATTCTTCCTTCTTTCGTTGTTTCCGAGAACAGATCTTTTTTCCTCTCCAACATTTCGTCCAAACGGGCAATGTAATCCTGGGGTTCTTTGACATTGAAAATCCTCTCAATCTTATCCAGGCTTCTGTCTACCGTCTTGGTAACCCCACCGCATCCCAAAGAAAGAATGGTTTGCAATTCTTCCATAATATAGATGTTATAAAGATTTTCAAAACCGGGTTTGGCATAACCCACATTTTCCAGATTCCCCAGTTGATTTTTTTGCCGATAGAGATAATAGGGCCGCTTTCCTTGTTGCTTCATAGCAGCATAAGCAAAGTCTACCATTCTTTCTACTTGTGCGCCGTCAGTCATGGCATACTCCTCCAGATACTCATGAAGCCTGGAGGAACGCTTGATGCTCATGGTATGTAACGTGGTGTTTTCCGGTGCGAGTTTCTCTACCTCTTCTATGGTATAGCAAAACATATCCAAATTCTCGCCGGGGAGTCCGGCAATAACATCCATATTGATGCAAGAAAATCCGCAGTCCCTTGCCAGTCCTACTGCATGGCGAATATCCTCCGGGGTATGGGCCCGCCCGATGGTGTGAAGGGTCTCCTGATTCATGGATTGGGGATTAATACTGATTCGATCTACCCCATGCCGTCTGAGGGTTTCTAATTTTTCTTTGGTGACTGTATCCGGCCGTCCCGCCTCCACGGTAAACTCCTTACAATGGCCCAAGTCAAAAGATTGCTCTACCTGCCAAAGCATGGCATCCAGTTGCTCGGCAGATAAGGTGGTAGGGGTCCCGCCACCGATATAGACGGTTTCGATACGGCGGCCGCCACGGGCAGTCAATTCTGCAGCAAAAGCAATTTCCTTCTTGAGACATTCTAAGTATTCCGGAATCAACTTTGCCGCCTGTCGGGTTCCACAGGTTACAAAGGAGCAATATAAACAGCGGGTCGGGCAAAAAGGAATCCCAATATACAAACTGATTCCCTCCTGGTCCATCCCATTACGAATAGGCAGTTCGCACTTTGCCGTTTCCAGCACCAATGCCGCTTTTTCCTTGGTGGTTTTGCACTCTTTGACAAAGTATGCCATCACTTCTTCATCGGTTTTTCCTTCCACCAACAATTTGGTTGCCAACTTGGCAGGACGGATTCCGGTTAAAATGCCCCACGGGTTTTTTCTTTCTTCCTTCATTGCAGATACGGGTTGCCCCTTCTCTCCTCCCCTATGGTGGTAGCCGGGCCGTGTCCCGGATAGACTCTTGTTTCTTCGGGCAAGGGCATCAACTTATTCTTTATGGATTCCACCTCTTGTTCCAAATTGCCGGTGGGGTGATCTACCCGCCCCACACTGCCTTGAAACAGGGTATCACCGGCCAGAAGAATCCCGTCTCCATACAAACAGATACAGTCGGACGTATGCCCCGGCGTATGCAGAACCTGAAACTCCATCCCCCCAAGGCAAAGACGCTCACCGTCTTGCAAGAATCGGTCCGGCTGTATCGGCGTCCAAGGAACTCCTACATAATGGCAAAGATTATAGATCCCGTCCTGTAAAAACGTGGTCGTATTTTGATGACTCCAAACCGGCGCATGGGTCTTTTCTTTCAATTTTTTCAAGGCAAGAATATGGTCAAAATGGCCATGGGTCAACACAATCTCCGAAACGGTATATCCCTTTTCCTGCAAAAAAGCAAGGATGGTCTCCGCCTCATCCGGCGCATCAATGATGGTTGCTTTTTTTGTCTCTTCGTCGGCCAGAATATAACAGTTCGTGCCCAATGGGCCCAGAACTAATTTATGAAACTCCACGGATATCATCCTTTCTGTTTTTTATCATTGCCGCCGGCGAACCACCGACAACACACTCTCTACCTGTAGCAACTGCTTCATGGTTCGGTCCAACTGTGCCGTATCCGAAATCTCTAACGCCAATTCGATAATCGCCAAATGATCCTTGCCGGTTCTGGCATTTACATTGACAACTTGGGTCTTCAGGTCCGCAATCACCGTCATCAAATCCAGCAACAACTTGGGTCGATCGGTGGCTGTAACATACAGCATAGAATGGAATACATTATTGGTTTCATCTGCCCAATGGACAGGAATAAATCGCTGTAATTCTGTGGCGTTTTGTTGGGCATGGAGCATATTAATACAATCAGCCCGATGAATGGCAACACCCCGACCCCGGGTAACGTACCCGATAATTTTATCGCCGGGGACTGGATTACAACAATGGGAAAATCGCGTCAAGCAGTTATCAATACCTTCCACAACAACACCGCTGGTATTGGGTTTGGAGGTGGTTTTGACTGCCATAGGCAGAAACTCCTCCGGAGTTAGATTCTCCTCCTCCAAAATCCTCTTTTTACATTCCGTTTGGAATCGTGTCACAAAGCGGTTGGCATTGGGACTTCCATAACCGATACCCGCATATAAATCCTCTAAATTGTTGAACCCATATTTTCGCATAATCCCTTCTACAAAAGGCTTATCCTCCAGAAAATGGGTGGGGATCGACTGTTGTTTGAGTGCTTTTTCTATAAGTTCACGGCCCTTTTGCAGATTCTCTTCCCGATTGACTTTCTTAAACCATTGGTTGATCTTATTTCGTGCCTGAGAGGTCTTGCAGATTTTGAGCCATCCCAAACTGGGGCCCCGACTGGATCCGGCTGTAATGACGTCGATAATATCGCCGTTTTTCAGTCCATAATCCAGATTGACAATTTTTCCATTGACTCTGGCACCTGTCATACGGTTCCCGATAGCACTATGAATGGCATAAGCAAAGTCAATAGGCGTTGCCCCCACCGGCAGGCTAATGACATCCCCCTTTGGCGTAAAGACAAACACCTCATCACTGAACATATCAATTTTAAGGGTCTGCATAAACTCCTCAGCATTGGTCATATCCTTCTGGATTTCCAGCAACTGTTTAATCCATTCCAGTTTGCTATCCATATCACTGGATCCGCTTTTTCCCTCTTTATACTTCCAATGTGCCGCAATTCCGTTTTCGGCAGTATGGTGCATCTCCCAGGTCCTGATTTGGATTTCAAAAGGAATTCCGGTAGGCCCGATAAGGGTAGAATGGAGCGACTGATACATATTGGGCTTGGGCATGGCAATGTAGTCTTTAAACCGTCCCGGCATAGGCTTGAACAATTCGTGCACCATTCCCAGGACCGAATAACAGTCCGCAATCGTATCCACAATCACACGGACAGCAAATAAATCATAAAGTTCATCGATGGTTTTGTCCTGGATGAACATCTTACGATAAATACTATAAAAGTGCTTGGCACGGCCCTCTACATGGGATTTGATATCCAGCGTCTCCAATTTATTTTGCAAAATCCGGATAATATCTTCAATATAGCGTTCCCGCTCTTCCCTTTTCTGAGAAATCTTATCCACAATTTCATAATAGGCAATGGGGTCAATATACCGAAGGGCCTCATCTTCCAATTCCCACTTGATTTTAGACATACCAAGCCGGTGCGCCAAAGGCCCGTAAACCTCCAAGGTCTCCCGGGCAATTTCCCGCTGCTTTTCTTCTGACTGGTATTTCAGCGTCCGCATATTATGGAGGCGCTCTGCCAATTTAATGACAATAACCCGTACGTCTTTGGCCATGGCAAAAAACATTTTACGGAGATTTTCCACCTGTTGTTCTTCTTTGGAGGTATAGGGGATTTTATCCAGTTTGGTAACACCGTCTACCAGCATGGTTACCGTTTCGCCAAACTCCTTGGTCAATTCTTCATAAGTTACCTGGGTATCTTCTACCACATCATGAAGTAGCGCAGCACAAACCGACTGGGGATCCAGTTCCATCTCGGTCAAAATATATGCCACATGGGCAGGATGGGTAAAATACGGCTCTCCGGATTTTCGCTTCTGTCCCTCATGTTTTTCTTCTGCAAAACGATAGGCCTTTTCCACCAACGCCAAATCATCGGCATGATGATAACGCCGAATCTGCTTTAGTAATGTATCAAGGGTAATCAATGCCACGAAAAGACCTCCTTTCCTAATCAGAAAACGCCGGTACTGTAAAACAGCCCGGCATTTTTCTCCTCAAACTCTATTCTGCCGTTATTTTTCGGCAGAAGCTTCCTGCGATGCATCCTCGCCGGCTTTTTTAATATCCTTTAAAATCAGTTGCACGTTTTGGAAACCTTTGTAATCGTTGATATCCAAGGCAAAGGCAACATCAATAAAATCGCCTTCCTCCAGATACTGATAATACTCACCCATGCCAAAGCCTACCGAATCCAGATACTTTCCGTCCTTGAGCAAAGTCATCCGCAGATGCTTTCCTTCGCTCATCACGCTGATCTTATGTATCTTGATATTGCGAACAGAAAACAAGGGGGTTGGATTATCTACACCAAAGGGTTGCAGCCGGTTGATGTCGTTGACCGTATCTAAGGTAATATAAGGCACCTTGATGGCGGCATCTAACAGAATGGTTGGCGTCCGCATGGTTTCGCTAAACTGGTTCTTGGAGCACTGGTTAATTTTCTGCCGAAACTCTTCAATATTTTCTGCCTTGATGGTTAGACCTGCGGCCAATTCATGGCCGCCGAATTTCTCCAGCAAATCTGAACAATTCTCTAAGGCCCCAAACAGGTTAAATCCATTCACGCTTCGTCCTGAACCTTTGGCTTCCTCGCCGGTAACGGCAAACAGGATCGACGGCTTGTAGAATTTCTCGGTAATCTTAGAGGATACAATTCCTACAATGCCATGATGCCAATTCTCATGAGGAATTACGATAACAGCATCTTCTTTAACCTGAGGATGTTCCTCAAGATATGCCAGTGCCTCTTGAAACATTTTCTGCTCTGTCTGCTGCCGCAAAGTATTTTCTTCACAAAGAGACTCTGCCAGTTCATGGGCCCGCTCTGTATCGCTGGTGAGGAAAAGTTCTACACTGCGAGCAGCACAACCTAGCCGGCCGCTGGCGTTAATACGGGGCGCAATAATATATCCGATGGTAGAGGTGGTAATAGCCTTTCCGTTGGTGGAAACATCCAATAATGCTTTCAGCCCTACATTTTTTGTGTCCTTGAACCTTTTTAATCCTTCGGTAACAATCACCCGGTTCTCATCCACCAAAGGCGAAATATCCGCCACGGTGCCAAGACACATTAAATCGGCATACTTCTCCATCAAATCAGGAAGGGATTCCTCGTCGTCCAAGGCTTGAATCAGTTTGAAAACAACCCCTACCCCTGCCAGACTCTTAAAGGGATACGGGCAATCCTTCCGCTTAGGATCAACCGCCGCATAAACCGCCGGAATATTTTCTTTACATTCGTGGTGGTCGGTAACAATAACATCCAGTCCAATCTGACTGGCATATTCGCATTCTTCCACCGCAGTAATTCCGGTATCCACCGTAATAATCAAAGAGGTCCCGTTGTTGCGAATTTTATCCAGTGCATCCCGATTAATGCCATAACCTTCCTGCATCCGATCCGGAACGTAATAATCCACTTCAATGCCCATTTCCTGCAGATGCTTATACAAAATAGCAATAGAAGTAATTCCGTCCACATCATAGTCGCCGTAAATGGTAATCTTCTCCTGATTATCCTTGGCTCTCCGGATCCGCTCGGCTGCTTTCTCCATATCTTTCATTAAATAGGGGTCGTGCATCACGCCCAAACTCTTAGAAAGGAAATTGGTAATAGCCGCATCATCCCGAATCCCACGATTGTATAGAATGATGGCTGTCAAAGGCGAAATGCGGAAATTCTTTGATATTTCCACAACCCGATTTTTATCAAAATCTCTCAACAGCCATTTTTTCTTTAACATAGTCCATATCTCCCTAGTTCTTTAGTTTTCCATTGTTATAAAAGTGCCGCAAAGGGCTATGTCGCCATGCATTAAGCAAACATACACAATTATTTTATCACGCTTTGCCGTAAATTACAACACTTTTTTATATAAACCACAGGCAAACCTGATGAAATATCTCCCAAAACGTTGATTTGCCTCAGTACTCCCGCTACAATTCCGGCCGCAAATGTTTTTGCATCCGCAAATCCTGGCCGATAAAGGGAATAATCTCAAAATTTCCCCAAAGGCGAGAGGTTAGCCGCTTGCTATAAATTTGCTCCAAGGCACCTGAATTAAGATTGGTAGAAAGCACGGTGCTTTTTCCTTCTAATTGCCGGGTGTTGATGAGGTCAAACACCGCCGCCGCCGTATAGGCTGTCACGAACTCGGTTCCAAGATCATCAATAATTAGCAAATCGGTGTGATAAATCTGTCGTGCAACCATAGAGGCCTGCTCCGTTTCTTCCGGAGAAAGCCGGCCAAACTTTAATTTTTCCAGCATATCAAAAAGCCGGAACGCCGTTTGATAACAAACCGTCTTTCCACGTCCCAAAGCATGGTTGGCAATACAACTGGACAAAAAAGTCTTTCCGGTTCCCGCATTACCCATCAGCAAAAGATTGGCATGGGTAATGTCAAAAGTCTCCGCAAAGGAAAGACCTTTTTCATAGGCGGCTTTCATATAGGCCAACGGCTGTCGGCCATTTTCCGCAGGCTGCTTGGCAAACAGGCTATAATCCACCCGGTCAAAGGTTTGTTCCTTCATATGTTCTGTCAGATTGGCATACTCCCCGCTGTACTTGGTCACTAACTGCTGCAAGCAACAACAGCGCCGTCCGTCTTGGTCAAAACCGGTGTCCCGGCACGCTTCACAGGTATAGATCTCATCCAAATACTCTGCCGGCCGCTTTAGTCGTTTTAGCAACTCTGTCCGTTTCTGCCGAAGATTACGAAGGGATTCCTCGATTTTTGCATAACCGACGCCACCCTCTAACACGCAGCGCGCAAGGGCGGTTCCGCCGTGACGCATTCCCGTTTCAATTTGCCGATATTCCTCGGGAAAGGCATTCCTGACTTCTGTAACCCGCCGGTTATATTCTTCCTTGTTGGCTTCCCTTCGTCTGGCCAGTTCCCGATTTGCCAATGTATATGCAGATTCCACCCAATCACCCCTTTATTTCCCGTCATCTAGCATCATATCCAAAAGTTGTTCCTCTAACTTGCCATAATCCACCGCATTGGTGTCTACGTAATTATTAAATCCACTTTTTTTCGGCGACTTTGCCTTGGCCTCCGCCCCGGTTCCGGGCCGGGATTTTTCCTCCCATTCCCGAACCTGCTCCTCGGTTTCCAGTCCCTCGGCCGCCCAACTTCGCAAAATCTTATTCATGTAATTCCAGTTCAATTTCCCCGTATAGGTTACCGTCCGATCATAGGCCAAAGGAATGATATCCAGCGAAACCGTCGGGTCTTCGGACCATTGACTGATATATTTTTTCTCGGTGGCAGTGAGTGCCCGGTCATAAATTCCCAAGATGGCACAAATTTTCCTCTCAATGCTATCCCGGGCCTCCAATTCCGTCACATATTCCTCTGCGGCTTCAAAAGTATCAATCCCTCGCTCTGCCCAGTCAATGGCTACCGTTTCCAAGTAGCGGCGGCCAGTCTTTCCCCGCTTGGCCGCATAGGACAAAAGCATGGTAATAACCTCCACCGGAAGCCCCAGCCAATCCACAAAGGAATAAAGCATCTCCATATCCGATTGGGTAAGCACTTTATGTAATACGGTTTCCGCCTGATAAAAGAGGCCGGATACGGCTTTGTTTCCGGCTGCAACGGCATCAATTTCTTCCATAGTATAGGAAGGCCTATGTAATCGCTGTCCACTCCGGCCGGTTTTCCCCGTCTTCTCTTTCTTGACCGCTGTTTGACAAGGTTTTGCCTCACCGCTCTCAGGAAAACCATAGACGTCTCCCTCACACATCAGTTCGCCGCGGCTTACCCAAAAATCCAGAATAAACCCCACGTGCTCCGGCCGAAGATCTAACTCTCTGGCGATCTGCTCCGCATGGGGAATCTTTCCATCCCGATCTGCCCGATATTTTAAATACAAATATACTTGGATGTATTCCGGCTTGGAAAAACGGACATATTTTTCTACAAATTCATAAGAAATGGAAAACGTTTCCACGACGGAACACCTCCTTTATTTTTAGAATCTATTTCCCCACGCAAAATCTGGAGAACACCTGATCAATAATCTCTTCCTGTACCGTTACACCGGTTACCTCGCCCAGTGCCGAGAGCACATCCTCTAAGTCCACATACAACAAATCATAGGGCATCCCATCTCTATTGGCGGCCTCTGCGTGCTCTAAAGCATCCAATGCCTTTTGCAAAGAATCCCGCTGACGGGTATTGCTCAGATACACCTGCCCCGGCTGCATCCGCTGCTGCAAAAACAGACGGGCAACGGCCTGTTCCAATTGATCTATGCCCGCAGGTGCTCCGTCTTTGGGCACCGCAGTCTCCAAAACCAAATTTGCTTCAAATCCTAACTGCTGCGTTACCTGCTCCGGGGTAATCTCCTGTCCTTGATCGGTTTTGTTAAGAAGAACTAAAACGGTACGACCGTCCAATTCCTTGGCAATCTCCCGATCCTCAGAGGAAATCCCCGTACTGCTGTCTAAGACAAAAAGGCAAAGATCCGCCTTTTGCAGTTGTTTTCTGGCCAGATCAATCCCGATTTGTTCCACTTGATCTGCACTCTGCCGCAATCCGGCAGTATCTAAAAGCCGCAATGTCACGCCGCCTAAATGGATATATTCTTCAATCACGTCCCGGGTGGTTCCGGGAACATCGGTTACAATGGCACGTTCACACCCCGCCAAAGCATTGAGAAGAGAGGATTTCCCTACATTGGGACGGCCTACAATCACCGTCAAAATTCCATCCCGCAACATTCGGCCGGTTTCAAAAGTACCAATCAAGTTCCGGATCTCTGCGGCCAAGGCTTGTAACTGCATCTCCGTCTGCTCCCGCTCCGGAGCATCCACCTCTTCCGGATAATCCGCTGCCGCCGAAATATGTGCCGTCAATGCCATTCCCTGTTCCCGCAGCCGCTGAATGGCTTGGGCCAAGGCACCGTTTAAAGAACGGGCCGCATTCTCAAGGCCCAATTCCGAGTGGGCATCAATAACATCCATAACCGCCTCCGCCTCGTCCAGACTGGTTTTCCCGTTCAAAAAGGCACGGCGGGTAAACTCTCCTCCCTCTGCCAGTCTTGCACCGGCAATCAAGAGTTGTTTTAAAATTCGGTCCGCCACAAGGAACCCACCATGACAATGAAGTTCCACCACGTCCTCTCCGGTATAGGAATGAGGTCCTCGCATCAAAACCACCAATGCTTGATCCATAGTATGGTCCGGCAAATCCACCTGATGCACCCGACAAAGGATCATTTTATGGCTTTCCCACTTGGCAACGGGGCTGCCGCTATAGGCAGACACTACCCGCTGGGCAATTGGAATGGCTTCTGTTCCACTCATCCTTAAAATGGCAATGCCACCCGTCCCAATGGGGGTGGCGATTGCAGCAATCGTATCATGCAATTTCATAGCAACGCTCCATCATACCAGAAATCTCTCTGGATTTTAATTCTTCCGAATGTTCTCCACCAATTCCCGAATGATGGCAGCCAATTCGGTATCACCGCTCAGATTCTGCCGGATTTTCTTTACTGCCGTCATAACGGTGGTGTGATCCCGGTTAAACTCCTCCCCGATTTTGGGATAAGACTCGTCTAAAACCTCTCTGGAAATATACATGGCAATATGCCTAGGATAGGCAATATCATTAGAACGCCGTTTGGTAGCCAAGGATCCGGCCGGCAGATGAAAATACTTTTCTACCTCATCCACAATTACCTTAATGGTAATGTTTCGCTGGGGCAAGGTAGAGAGAATCTCTTTAAGCGCCTTCTGTGCCAGTTCCATGGAAATCGTATTGGTTCTCTCAATCCCTGCATAGGCCAAAATCCGCTTAACCGCTCCCTCTAAATCCCGCACATTAGACTTAATGTTATCTGCCACATATTCTACAATCTCTTCATCAAAGGTAAAATACTCTTCTTCGATTTTGGATCGCAAAATTGCCAGTCTGGTTTCATAGTCCGGCGGCTGAATATCAGCCAGCAATCCCATTTGGAACCGGCTCTTGAGCCTGTCCGCCAAATGGGGGGTTTCGGACGGCAACCGGTCCGAAGTCAAAACAATCTGTTTTCCCGCCTCATACAAGGCGTTAAAGGTATGGAAAAACTCTTCTTGTGCCAATTCCTTGGTGGCCAAAAACTGAATATCGTCCATCAAAAGCAGGTCCACGGTACGGTGCTTGTTTCTAAACTCCTGATTCCCTTTTTCCCGAATGGCCGTTACCAATTCATAGGTAAACTTCTCACTGGTGGTATAGAGAATCTTTTTTCCTGGGTAACTCTTTAGAAAGTAGTTGCCGATAGCCTGCAAAAGGTGGGTCTTTCCAAGACCGCTCCCGCCGTAAATAAACAAAGGATTGTATTTCATAGACGGCGATTCTGCCACCGCTAAGGAAGCAGCATGGGCCAAATTATTGTTGTTGCCCACGACAAAGTTTTCAAAAGAATATTTGGGGTTTAAGGTGTTCTGTTTTTGAATAGGGTCAAAAGAAACCTGCTCTTTGGCAGGGTTGTCACAAATAACCTCCAAATCATAAGACCGTCCTGCAACAAGTTCTACACAACTTTCTATCATAGACCGGAACTTTGTCAAAATTGTACTCTTGATAATCTCCCCGGGTACCGAGAGACGCAAGGTAGTTTCTGTCAATGCCAAGGGGCGAATAGGTTTGATAAACGTATCAAAAGAGACGCCGGAAACCTCCTGCTCCAGTTCCTCTGTGACACGTTTCCAAAATGTAATAAGTTGCTCCAAGGTGGATAACCTCCTGTTCTATCCGACATCCCTGTCTAATGGCTTAAATAGGGATGTTTCTGTACAATTTTTTCCTTACCGGCCGGCCCTTGATTCTTTCTAACAGAACCTTAACCTTACCTATCATACCAGAAAGAAAAGAAAAATTCAACAGCAAAAAAACCAAAAAATTGCGGTAAATTTTTCCCTTTTTCCCAAAACACCAAATGTAGAATCCGGCACCCAATTCCATCTACAAGATATGCTATTTTTCTGTCAAAAAATCTGCAAAAAATTTTTTCTTCTAAAATAGCCTTGACATTTTTAGGATTCCGTGGTAGAATACTACAGGTTTTCTTATTATGTAGAAAAACAACCGCTCTACATTAAGAACGGTTGCTTCTTAAATCACAAAATCAGGTGTTTGATTTACTAAGGAGGGATAACAGTGCTGAGAACATTCCAACCTAAAAAAAGACATCGTGCAAAAGAGCACGGCTTTAGAAAGAGAATGAGTTCGAAAAACGGCCGTAAAGTTTTGGCAAGAAGAAGACTAAAGGGCAGAAAGAAATTGTCTGCGTAAACCAGATTAGTCCGTGGCGTTCCGGTGGCGGTGCTGCCGGGCGCTATCTGTCGTACCCATGGGGAAACTGAATACTATGAGTTTTTCGACAGTCCGGAAGGCGCCGCTGGCGTCTTTTTGTCTATTTGTACAGTATCGAAAGATAGGGCGAAAATCATGAAAATACAGAGTTTGAATCAAAACGGACAGTTTCATCGGCTTTACCGCCGGGGCAGATCTGTCGTTACTCCCACCATGGTAGTTTACGCCCTGCCCAATCGTCAAAAAACACGGCGTCTCGGCATTACCGCTGGGAAAAAAGTGGGCGGCGCCGTGGCTCGGAATCGGGCAAAGCGCAGGATTCGGGAGTTATTTCGCAATGCCCAACCCCATCTTGCGTCCAATTATGATTTTTGTATCGTGGCCCGGGGTTATACGGTCCACGCCCCTTTTGAAAAATTGATGCAGGATTTTAATACCGCCATGAAAAAACTGGAGGTATGGACTGATGAAGTGCTTCATTCTTAGTTTGATTCGTCTTTATCAGCGATGGATTTCTCCGCTGAAACGGCCATGTTGCCGCTTTTATCCCAGTTGTTCTCAATACGCCGTCCTTGCCATCGAAAAATACGGTGTGTTGCGAGGATGCAAAAAGGCATTCTGGCGGCTTCTGCGCTGCAATCCCTTTTGTCGGGGCGGCGTTGACTTTCCGTAACCGACGTTAGATGACCTAATGGACAACAAAACTGATATCACATAAGAGGAGGGACGTTCATGTCCTATATTATGTTGGCTCTGGGTTGGATTTTAAAGGTATGCAACATGTTGGTAGGCAACTATGGCGTTGCAATTATCCTTTTTACTATATTGGTAAAGGCACTTTTGCTTCCCATGATGGTCAAGCAGCAGCGTTCTATGACCATTACCCAGAAATTACAACCGCTTCTCAACGAATTGCAACAAAAATATGCCAATGACAAAGAAAAGTTGAATGCGGAAACCATGAAGCTTTACCAAAAATATAAGGTAAACCCCATGAGCGGTTGTTTGCCTTTGCTGATTCAACTTCCTATTTTGATGGCCCTCTATTGGGTGGTCAAAAAGCCGGTTGTCTATTTGATGGGCTTTGGCGAAGATGAGGTTTGGCGGATTGTCAGCGCGGTGCTGGAATGGAGCGAAGGAAATCCGGATAGACTGCAGCAGTTCTTTACGGCACTGGGCATTGAAAGCATGGATAAACTTACCGATTCGGCCTATCGCCTGTTTGGTATGTATGAAATCCAGATTGCCGAGTTTATCCACTCCCATCCGGAGATTATGGATAGCCACTGGATTATAGAAACCGGCAAAAATTATGATATTATCGACTTTAATTTTGTCGGTTTAGACCTTTCAAAAACCCCGGATTTAAACGCCTTCTTCGGCCTGATTTTCGGCCGAACCAATGGCTTAACTTTAGATACCGCGTTGCTCTGGATCATTCCGGCTTTGTCAGGACTTAGTTCTTGGATCAGTTCCAAGTTGACCCAAGCAATGGGGGCCGCATCGCAACCGCAGAAAAATGCCAATGGCGAAGAAGCGCCCAATCCTATGCGCTCCATGATGCTCTTTATGCCCTTTATTTCTGCATGGTTTGCCTTTACACTTCCGGCAGCCGTTGGCCTTTACTGGATTGTAAGTAACATTCTGCAATTAATCCAGCAGGTTGTTCTGACCAAAGTAATAAAAATTGATGTAACCGATGAACAAATCGAAGGGGAGATCGTCAATGTTAAGAAAAGTCGAAAAAAACGCAAAAAGTAAAGAAGAAGCTTTAGAGTTGGCCGCCCAAGAGTTGGGTGTGCCTGTTAGCGAATTATCCTATGAGATAGAACGGGAAGTTGGCAAAGGGCTTATGGGTCTGCTCCTTGGCAAGGAGGTTATTCTCTCTGCCTGGATTACCAAAGAAGCCGAAGAGGAAGCCAGAATCCGGGAAATTGCGCAAAACCGTGCAGAATCCCAAAAGACAGAAATGGCCAAGAAAGATGGCGGTGTTAATCCCTATGCCCCAAAAGAAGTTCCCTCTTTTAAAGATCATGTTGGTCCTGAAGGCCGGAAAAAGAAGGCTTCTGCTCCCTTAAAGGAAGCAACTGTGCAGGAAGAAGAACCGGTTGCAACCCAAGCAGAACAGCCGGAATCCCCCGTCCAGAAAAGTACCCATAGCAAACGGCGGGAAGTTACCGAAAAATCCTTAAAGGATGCAGAATATTTCCTCTTAGAATTGGTGCATAAGATGGGCCTTTCCGATGCAGAAGTTGCCGTTAACAACAGCGGCGAATCCGTCGATGCACAAGTCTCCGGCTCTAAGATGGGTCTTTTAATCGGAAAACGAGGAGAAACTTTGGACGCTGTCCAATATCTGACCAGTTTGTATGTCAATAAAGAAAAAAATTCTTATATTAAAGTAAATGTAGATACCGAAAACTATCGTTCCAAACGAGAAAGTACCTTAGAGAGGTTGGCAAAAAGTCTGGAACACCGTGTGATCCGGGAACGCAGAGCAGTTTCGCTGGAACCTATGTCCCCCAATGAACGGAGAATTATTCACGCGGCACTGCAAAACAGCAACAAAGTAAAAACCTATAGCGTCGGGGAGGAACCGCGCCGGAAGGTTATCGTTGCTCCCATAGACGAAGCGTAGGGTTGCAAAACAAAAAGCAGCGTAAGCCGCAGTTCTCTAAAGACTTGCGGCTTTTTGTATTCTGCGGGTCTCTTTTTGGGAAACCCGACTTGGCAGACCCTATTGGGAAAGGAGATCTCCATGAGTTTTCGATACTTTGAAAACAAAGAATGCGAATATTATCCCTGTCATGCCATGAAACATCTCAACTGTCTTTTCTGCTTTTGCCCCCTCTATCGTTTTGAAGATTGTGGCGGCAATTACACTGTTTTAAAAAGCACCACTGGCCGTTCTTTGAAAGATTGCAGCAGTTGTTGCCTACCCCATACACCGGAGGGTTATGACTGGATTATGTCTCGTCTGAAAAAAGAATTCAGTTCCGATGAGTAAAACCTATGCTCCGACTGCCCATAACATCTTTCGCTTTATCAGGAGGAAAACTCCTATCTTACATACACAAACAAAGGGATGAAGAATATGAATCTGGAAGAAATTAAAGCATTAGACCAAAAATATTATATGAACACATTTGGGCCCCGAACACCTCTTTGCTTTACCCATGGCGAGGGTATTACCCTAACCGATACCGAAGGAAATCAATATCAGGATTTCTTCGCCGGAATTGCCGTGAATGCTTTGGGCTATGCCCATCCCCGTCTGGTACGGGAACTGCAGGAGCAAGTAGCAAATCTGACCCATACATCCAGTGTTTATTATGTAGAGAACCAAGCCAAATTGGCACAACTCTTGGTAGAAAACACCTGTTGCGACCGGGCCTTTTTTGCCAGCACCGGTGCAGAAGCCAACGAAGGGGCTATAAAACTGGCAAAGAAATATTTTGTAGAGCAAGGGCAACCGCAACGTCGGGAATTTATTACCCTTAAAAACTCCTTCCACGGCCGGACCTTGGCTACCGTGGCAGCAACAGGACAGGAAAAATATCAAAAGCCCTATCTCCCTCTTCTGGAAAAATTTGTTCATGTAGATGTCAATGACTGTCAGGCTTTAGCGGCAGCAGTCAATGATAACACCGCCGCCATTATGATAGAATTTATCCAAGGAGAAAGCGGCGTTCTACCCTTGGAGCAATCTTTTGTTGATACCATTTCTACCCTGTGTCGGGAAAAAGGGATTCTCTTGATTGCCGATGAGGTCCAAACCGGTATCGGCCGGACCGGCAAATTATTTGCCTACGAATGGTACGGTGTAGAACCGGACATCATCACCATGGCCAAGGGTCTTGGCGGGGGTATTCCCATTGGTGCCTTTGTAGCAAAAGACACCGTGGCCCAAGCCTTCCATCCCGGCGACCACGGCACCACATTTGGGGGGAATCCTCTCTCCACCCGTGCCGGACTGGTTGTTCTTGATGAATTACTCCATCACGGTCTGCTGGATCACGTTACCAAAGTAAGCGCTTATCTAAAAGACCGGCTCTTGGCTCTGGCAGAGCAGGGAGACCATATTGCCACCGTTCGGGGCAAGGGGTTAATGCTGGGGATTGTCCTTCAAAAGGAGATTGCTAAAGAAGTTGGCACGCTTCTGCGAGAGGCCGGCTATTTGGTAGGCGTAGTGGGAACCCGTGTTCTGCGAATTGTCCCGCCTTTCGTTTTAACCGAGAAGGATATTGACGGTTTTGTTGCGGCACTGGATGCCGTACTGAAAAAACAATAATCATTCTGGTGCCTTTGGCACAGAAAGGACGAAGATAGCCATGAAGCATTTTATCAGTATTCACGATATTACACAGGAAGAGTTTCACACCTTGCTGGATCTTTCCATCAAATTGAAGAAGGAAACCAAGGCAGGGATTACACATCCCATTCTAAAAGGGAAAACCTTGGGGATGATTTTTACCAAATCCTCTACCCGAACCCGCATTTCCTTTGAGGTGGGTATGTTTCAACTTGGCGGCCACCCCCTCTTTTTAAATGCCAATGATATGCAACTGGGCCGCGGCGAGAGCATCTATGACACCGCCAATGTTATGAGTCGTTTTGTGGACGGTATTATGATTCGTACCTTTGCCCATCAAGATGTTCTGGATCTTGCAAAATACGGTTCGGTACCCGTTATTAACGCCCTAACCGATCATCTACACCCCTGTCAGGCCATGGCGGACTTGATGACAGTCTATGAACACAAAGGACGGTTAGAAGGCTTAAAACTTGCCTATGTGGGTGACGGTAACAATGTAGCGCACTCCTTGCTTTACGCTTGCGCAAAAGCCGGTATGCATATGTCCGTAGCCACACCAAAAGGCTATGAATGTGCCCAAGAAGTGGTGGAAAATGCCAAAGACGACGCCAAGAAAACCGGCGCACAGATATTTACCACCCATGATCCCGTTGCGGCCATACAGGGCGCCGATGTTGTTTGTACCGACACCTGGACCAGCATGGGTCAGGAGGCCGAAAAAGCAGAACGTGTCAAAATCTTCCGGGATTATCAGGTCAACGCTGATTTATTTGCCAAATCCAAAGAGGATAGTATCTTTATCCACTGTCTGCCGGCTTATCGCGGCTATGAAGTGACCGAAGACGTCATTGACGGACCTCGCTCCGTTATCTTTGATGAGGCGGAAAATCGCCTTCACGCCCAAAAGGCAATCTTAGCCACCTTGATGGCAGATTAGGAAACTCGGATTGCTCACCCGGAGTTAAAAAGAGTTATGAGCAGAAAGGGTAGATACCAAGATGGAAAACCTATATGCATTCGAAGTAAAACACGCCACCGAGGCGGACATCCCGGCCATTCATAAAATCACCAAAGATGCCTTCCTGAAGTATTGTGAAATGGCAGAACTGGATTATGACATCGAGGCGTTAAACGAAACATACGACGATATCCGGCGTGATATCACGGAAAAGAACGTCTTTGTGGTTCGCATCGACGATGAACCGGTAGGCGCCGTTCGGGTTAAATTACTCCCCGATGGCACGGCCTATCTTAGCCGGTTTGCGGTAGGAAACAGCCACCGCAACAACGGTATCGGCAAGATTTTGATGAATGTAGTAGACAAGGTTATGTTAGAAAATGACATCAAACTTTTGCGGCTGCACACCGCCGCTAAGGTGGCCACCCTGATTCGTTTCTACTATGGCCGTGGCTTTTATATTGCCAGTGTAGAAAACAGCCGGGGTTATCCCCGGGCAGAACTGATTAAGGAATACAAATAACCAATGTATCCATTTTTGCAGTTTGCGGAAGGCTATCTATAATACACCGTCCATACAGAAAGGAAGATTCCTATGAAGATCAAAGCATTATTTACCGGTTCGCCCCAAAACCAGGAAAAGGTTTGCGTCAGCGGTTGGGTACGCACCGTTCGTATTTCCAAGAATTTCGGATTTATTGAACTCAACGACGGTTCTTATTTCAAAAATCTGCAAGTAGTCATCGAGGCGGAACAACTTTCCAACTTCGCAGAACTTGCCAAATTGAATGTGGGTGCTGCCCTGCAGGTATCCGGCATTCTGGTTTTGACACCTGATGCCAAACAACCCTTTGAAGTCAAGGCAGAACAAGTAATCATCGAAGGTGCCAGCACGCCGGAATATCCGCTCCAAAAAAAGCGGCATTCTTTTGAGTATCTTCGTACCATTCCCCATCTTCGTCCCAGAACCAACACCTTTTCGGCGGTTTATCGCGTTCGTTCCCTGGTGGCTTTTGCCATCCATAAGTTTTTCAACGAACGGGGTTTTGTTTATGTTCATACGCCCCTAATTACCGGCAGCGACTGCGAAGGTGCCGGCGAAATGTTTCAGGTTACTACTCTGGATATGGACAACCTGCCCCGCACCGAGGAAAATAAGGTGGATTACAGTCAAGACTTCTTCAACAAACATACATCCTTAACGGTTAGCGGTCAGTTGGAAGCCGAAGACTTTGCCATGGCCTTTGGGGATGTCTACACCTTTGGCCCTACCTTCCGTGCCGAAAATTCCAACACCACCCGTCATGCGGCGGAATTTTGGATGATCGAACCGGAAATTGCCTTTGCAGACTTGACCGACGATATGCAACTGGCAGAGGATATGCTCAAATTCATCATCCGTTATGTCTTGGAACAAGCCCCGGAGGAGATGCAATTCTTTAATAACTTTGTAGATAAGGGCCTTTTGGCACGGCTGGACAACGTGGTCAGCAACGACTTTGGGCGAATCACCTACACCGAAGCGGTAGAACTATTGCAAAAAAGCGGGAAGGACTTTGAGTATCCGGTAGCATGGGGCATGGATCTCCAGACAGAACATGAACGGTATCTCACCGAAGAAGTTTTCAAAAAACCTATCTTTGTGACCGACTATCCCAAAGAAATCAAAGCCTTTTATATGCGTCTTAACGATGATGGCAAAACCGTAGCGGCCATGGATTGTCTTGTTCCCGGCATCGGCGAAATCATCGGCGGCAGCCAGAGAGAGGAACGTTTGGATATTCTGTGTAGCCGGATGGCCGAAATGGGTCTTGACGAGGCAGACTACCGTCATTATCTGGATCTGCGCCGTTTCGGCGGCTGCAAGCATGCCGGCTATGGTCTGGGCTTTGAGCGGGCCATTATGTACTTGACAGGCATGAGTAATATCCGGGATGTTTTGCCCTACCCAAGAGTAGTCAACAATTTGTATTAAACTCTTGTAAATTGGAGGGATATTCTATGTTGCTTTGGTTGCTGATTTTGGCCCTTGCTTTAATTTTGATAAGAAGACGTTCCTCTTTGGTGGCCTTTTTTGCCGAAATTCAATATCGAAGGGGAAAGCAGTCTGAATCTTTAAAACTTTATCAACTGGCCGATAAAATCGGAACTCTAAAACTGGATGATAAATTGATGCTTGGTTACGTTTGCCTGCGTTGCGGTGATTTAGAAGGTGCCAATAAACATCTCCGTCTTTGCAGCACCATGACGCCACGGGGCAGCGCGGAGCGGAATCAAGTACGAAGTTTACTGGCCCTGGTCAGTTGGAAGGAAGGCCGTCTTGATGATGCCATTGAGGAATTGGAAGAAATCCTTGCTTCCGGCTATAAAAACACCGTACTTTATCAAAACTTAGGTATCTTCTATAACCTATCCCAAGACACAGAAAAAGCGTTGCAATGTAATCTGGAAGCCTATGATTACAATGCAGACGATCAAGTGATTCTGGATAATTTGGCCAACGCCTATGCCAATGCAGGACAATACGAAAAAGCAGCGGCATTGTACGACGAGTTAATTCATCAAGATCCGGAACCATCCTTTCCGGAAGCCTATTACACCTATGGCGAAATCCTGCTGCATTTGGGACGCAAGGCCGAAGGCATTGCCATGATAGAAAAATCTTTGACCAAACCCTTTTCCTTCCTAAGCGTCAGACCCCGGGAAGAAATTGTGGAACTTTGCCGTCAAAGCGGAGGAAACCCTGAATAGAAAAAGAACTGTGCAGTTTTTCTGCACAGTTCTTTTTTGTGTCGTTAGTCTTGGAACTATTTTTTATTCCTCAATGCGGTACTCTCCATCTTGTCTTGCTATAATTGTTGTATTATAAAAGGCCCGGGCTGCTCGGCAAAGATACTCGGTATCCCGGCTTCCCCCTGTTTCATAAGCAGAATGCATGGCCAGTTGTGCAAGACCGATATCCACCGTGTTAATCGAAACCTGCTCGGCAGAGAGATTCCCTAGCGTAGAACCCCCCGGAATGTCGCTGCGATTGACATATTTTTGTACCGGCACACCGGCCTTTTTACAGATAGATCGAAAGATCCCTTCCGAAACCGCATCGGTGGTATATTTTTGGCTGGCATTGTATTTGATTAAAATCCCGCCGTTGAGTTTGGGGCGATGGGTAGGATCTGCCGCCTCCGGCACATTAGGGTGTACCCCATGCCCATTATCCGCTGAAATCATAAAACTGGATGACAGGGTCTGCAGATATTGACTTTGGCTATGCCCAACCCCGTCATGGATCCGGTACAGAACATCGGCAAGAAAGGTGGATTTTGCCCCCTGCTTTGTTCCGGACCCTACCTCTTCATTGTCAAAAACACAATATACCGGCACCGACCCAGAAGAAGTTCCGTCCAAAAATCCCTGTAAGGTACCAAATACACATTGTAAATCATCCAGCCGGGGCGAGGAGATAAATTCTCCCTGGCTGCCCCAGACAGTCCCTTGGCTGCGGCAATACAAAAACAGGTCACTGCCTAGGATTTGCTCCGGCTGTACACCGGCGTTTTCGGCAATCATAGGCCAAAATTTCTCGGCCGCGGTTTCGTCCCCAAACAAGGGCAGTAAATCTTTTTGAGGATTTAACGCCACCCCTTCATTGACGGTACGGTTCATGTGAATGGCCAGATTGGGTATCAGCAATAAATCCCGATCGATATGCACCAGACGGGTTTCGATACCCGTGCCGGTATCCACCGTAATCCGTCCGGCCACCGACAAGGGGCGATCCATCCAAGTGGATAAGATCATCCCACCGTATTTTTCTACATTCAATTTGAGATAACAACCCTCTGCCGGCATCTCCGGATCAGGCTTGATCTTAAAAGCCGGAGATTCCCCATGGCTGGCTGTTACCAAAAAACCACGAAAGTCCTTGACGGGAATCCGAAACGCAATGATAGAAGATTGGTTTCTGGTTACAAAATACTTCCCGCCTTCGGCCAGATTCCACCCTTCTCCTTCCTCCAGTCTGGTGTATCCTTCCCGGAGCAGAATCTCCGAAATAGTGTGTACCGTATGAAAACTGCTGGGACAGTTCTTAATAAAATCCAGCAATTCCTGATTTGTTGTTTGTACCATAAAATTTCCTCCTACCGTAGCAATTTAAATACACGGCACTCCCGCCATTTTAGATCTTTTCTCTATTCATGCTTTTTCCTTCCAGCAAAAAAAGGTAACAAAAACCCCAGCCCTAACAGGATAAAAGGTGTTAGAATATTCATAATCAACTGGAATGCTGAATCCGCATTAAAGATTCCGCTGGCACAGGAATAGGCCGTTAAGACAAAGCACCAACCACCCGCCAACATCCCCAGATGCCGGTTTTTGACAAATCGGTAGGCCGGCTGGTAGTGCGTCTTGGCCTTTCGCATGGCAATATACGCAGCAAAAACCCACAGATACCGCAGCGGCATACAAATAGCATTGAGCCGAATCAAATACTTTACAATCTCGTTGACGCTGCCAATTCCAAACGCCGGAAGCAAAATTAAAATACTAACAATAACCGCAATCAGCAGATATCCGTTTTGGTAAGCACCATATTGGTTTTTCTTCCTGAGAGAGGCGGGAATATAATCGTCATCGGCACTATCTAACAACATCCGAAGGGGTGCATCGATGGAAAGGATAATGACCGCAATCTGGCCGACGAAAAAGGCTGCGGCATAGATCAGCATCAACGCATTCCCCATCCCATAAATCTGTCCTACCTTCTGGAAAACAACATAAGCACCGTTGGTCATAAAATCCGCCGGAATATGAGCAGAATCCACCAACATTCCCATGGCAATGGTTCCTAAAATGGCACAAACCATCACCATAATCGCCAGTGCAATCATTCCCCTAGGGAAACCCTTGCCGGGATCTTTCATTTTATTAACATAAGGGGATATTTTCTCGCAGCCCCCCACAGCAAGGATCAAAATAGAAAGATTCATCCAAAAAGGCATACCAAAATTGGGACGATAAGCATCCCAGGACAGAGGAATAGAACGAATCTCCGGGCTGTCACTGATGGCCGGCGCCGCCAACATCAGCAGAATAAATAAAATGGACATAACAAACATAGAGGTTCCGGCCACCGAGGCAATTCGTTTAATCCAAGAAATACCACGGCTGGCAAGGTACAAAGAGAGCAGAAAAATTACCAGTCCTCCCAGTTGCAAGTAGACAACGTTGAGTTGACTCATTCTTCCATCGCCGAAAAGCACCCATCCCGCCGCAATGAGAGCAGTGGTGGGCTTTTGAGAAATATACGGCATATGCACCACCCAGTAGGTCCATCCGGCATAAAAGGCCATCTTGGGCCCAATGGTTTCATGAATCCAGGTACTGACCCCACCCTCCGCTTTAGGGAAGGCAGAGCCCAGTTCGCCCACCATCAGGGCATAAGGAATAAAATACAAGACCAAAACCAAAATCCAGGGGATAATGGAACGAAGGCCATCATAAGAGGCAAAACCATTGATTACATTCCCAAAGCCCCAAACCGTAGAAAAAGCCATCAATGCCAGGGTAGACCATAAAATTCTTTTTTCTTGCGTCTTTTCCATAAAACTCTCCGTTCTTTTATCATGATAAGAATAGTTTGCACGCCGTCCAAACAAACTATACCATCCTATAAAAAAACGTTACGATTCTTCAAACTGGCTATGATAGAGTTGGGAGTAAAAGCCCCCCTTGCTGAGCAACTGCTCATGACGCCCCTGTTCTAACACATGGCCGTCCTTCATCACCAAAATTACATCTGCTTCACGAATGGTAGAGAGTCTGTGTGCAACGATAAAACTGGTCCGTCCCTCCATCATTCGGGCAAAGGTTTTTTGGATTCTGGCCTCTGTACGGGTATCAATAGAAGAGGTTGCCTCGTCCAAAATCAACATTTCCGGCAGGCAAAGCATGACCCTTGCAATACAAAGTAGTTGCTTCTGTCCCTGAGAAATATTCTCGCCGTTTTCAGAAATGATGGTATCATAGCCCTTAGGAAGTTGTGTAATAAAACGATGGGCATGCACCGCCCGTGCCGCATTTTCCACTTCTTCCATGGTTGCCTCCGGCTTTCCATAGGCAATATTTTCCCGAATAGTGCCCGCCTTCAGCCAGGTATCCTGCAAGACCATCCCATACCCTTGCCGCAAACTTTTGCGGGTCATTTCCCGAATGGGAATCCCGCTGACCGAAATTTCTCCCTGATCGGGATCATAAAATCGCATGAGTAAATTAATTAAGGTGGTCTTTCCACAACCGGTAGGCCCTACAATGGCTATTCTCTGCCCCGGCAATACCTCTAAATTAAAATCCTCAATGAGCGGATTCTCCTGCTGATACGAAAAGAACACATGGGATACGTTTACCCGCCCATCCAGAGAATCCGGTTCCTTGGCATCGGGAGAATCCGGTTCTTCCGGCGTTGCATCCATCAAGGAAAAAATTCTCTCTGCCGAAGCCAGTGCGTTCTGCAGTTCCGTGACCACACCTGAAATTTCGTTAAAGGGCTTGGTATATTGATTGGCATAGGTTAAAAAGCAGGAAAGTTGTCCTACCGACAGCCTTCCGCCAATGGCAGACAGGGCACCCACAACCCCCACGGCGGCATAGACCACTCCATTCACAAAGCGGGTGCTTGGATTGGTCAAAGAGGAGAAAAACACCGCTTTTTGCCCGTACATCCGTAGCCGCTGATTGATTTCTTCCATCCGCCGCTCGGCTTCATCCTCATACCCAAAAGCCTTTACAATTTTAGCATTCCCCACCATTTCTTCGGTCAACGCCGTCATTTCTCCTCGCACTTCCGACTGACAGCCAAACATATGATAGGTATGCTTGGCAATGGCAGCGGCCACAAACAAGGACAGCGGAGTAATGAAGATCACCGCCAAGGAAATCCAGACATTGACCGCCAACATAAATCCCAAGGTTCCCAATATGGTCAGCACCCCGGTAAACAGTTGCGAAAATCCCAGCAACAGCCCGTCAGCAAACTGATCCACATCGGTGGTAATCCGGCTGATCTGATCCCCGATAGGCCGTCCATCAATCTGACTGAGGGGGAGTTTCTGCAATTTTGCAAAAGTCATGGTTCGTATTTGATGGACCACCCCATAGGTTACCCGATTATAGAGTAAAGCCATCAACCATTGGGTCAAACCGGTCAATCCTACCGCAAGACCTATCTTCCATAAAATCGGCCTAATCCCCGCAAAGTCCACCTGATTAGGGGCCACAATCAAATCAATAGCATCACCGATGAGCACCGGAAGATACAAGGTCAAAAACACCGTGGCTGCAGCCAAGGCCAAAGAAAGACAAATCCGCCCGCCATAGGGGCGAAGCAAATATAAAATCCGTTTCAGGGTTTTTAAACGCCCTTTTCTTTCTTGGGTCATCCTTGCCCCACCTCCTCTTTGGAAAGTTGAGAGAGACAAATTTCCCGATATACTTCACAGTTTTCCAGTAGTTCCCCATGGGTGCCGCTGCCCACCAACCTGCCATCATCCAGCACTAAAATTCGATCGGCATGGCGAATAGCCGTTGCCCGCTGAGAAACAATAAACACCGTCATATGGTCTGTTTCTTGAGACAATCCACGGCGAAGTTTTGCATCGGTGGCATAATCTAGGGCAGAGGAACTATCGTCTAAAATCAAGATCTCAGGATTTCCTACCAAGGCCCTGGCAATGGTCAGCCGCTGTCGTTGCCCTCCGGAGAGATTTTTTCCACCCTGCGAAACCAGCGCATCCAGACCGCCTTCCCGCTCCTCCACAAAGTCCCGTGCCTGCGCAATTTCCAAAGCACGGTAGAGTTCTGCATCAGTGGCATCTTTCTTTCCCCACTGCAGATTTTCCCGAATAGTCCCCCGAAATAATACTGCTTTTTGGGGCACAATTCCCATTTTCGCCCGAAGTTGTGCAAACGGATACTGCCGGACATCTATGCCGTCAATTTGAACCGTGCCACAACCCACATCATAAAACCTTGGCAAAAGATTGACCAGGGTAGATTTTCCTGCGCCGGTACCGCCGATGATCCCCACCGTTTCTCCGGCCTGAATTTGGAAGGAGATATCCTCCAGCACAGTCTCTTGGGCACCTTGATAAGAAAAACTGACTCCCTCCAGAGAAACTTTAGGCGCACCCGGAATCGGCGCTTGTTCTTTATTTCCCCTATCATCCATGGATGTTTTCATAGCAAATACTTCATTGATTCTGGCTGCCGAAGCAGATGCCCTGGTTAGCGATATAATCAGTTGCGCCAAGGCAACCAGCGCCAATAGAATCTGGGTCATATAATTGACCAGAGCAATGACCTCTCCCTGGGTTATCGCACCCCCATGGACTTGTCCCGCCCCCTGCCGGACAATTAAAAGAATAGAGATATTTACCAATACATAGGTCAATGGATTCATGAGTCCGGAAATCTTTCCGGCCCACAACTGTATGTTCTGTAACGCAGAGGAGGTTTTTTGAAACCCTTCTTCCTCATCTTTCTGTCTGGAAAAGGCACGAATCACTCGAACGCCGGTCAGATTCTCTCTGGTAATGCGGGAAAGCATATCCAATTGTTGCTGGCCCTTTTTATAAATGGGGATACCGGCTGCCATAATAGAATAAATCACCAACCCAAGACAGGGTACCGCAACAGCAAAAATACAGGCAATTTTAACATCAATGGCAAAAGCCATCAGCAAAGCACCAAGGACTACAAAAGGAGACCGCATAAACAAGCGAAGAAACAAATTAACACCGGACTGAACGTGATAAACATCCCCGTTAATCCGAGTAATCAAACCGGCAGTCCCCAGTTGATCCAACTCCGAAAAAGACAAGCGATTGATATGGGCAAACAACGCCCGCCGTAATGCCGTGCCGAAGCCATAGGCGGCCTTAGCAGCAAAATACTGGGCGGTGAGAGCACTGATTAAACCCAAAATACCCAAAACCACCAAAACGCCACCCATTTTTAGGATATAGGCCGGCGTTTGGCTTTGGATGCCCCGATCAATGATGGCTGCCATAATCAACGGAACCGTCAACTCAAAACAAACCTCCAACAACTTAAACAATGGCCCCAGCAAACTCTCTATTTTATATTCTTTTAGATAGGAAATCAATTTTCTCATAGATATCCCGCCCGTTTCTTTGTTCTCTAAAGCACAGAAATCTCTGATTTCGTCTTGCTTGGTGAGGTTAGTATACCATATCAGGAAAAATTTATCAATTATTTCTCTTAAATTCCCTTTCTTCTTTATCATTATGTAACGATTCTGTGAAAAAAATCTTGAAAACTTGAAATTTTTCTCCTTTTATGGTATACTAACTTTGTATTGTCGGAAAATGATTGTTTTTCGACCCAGAAAAAGAATTTTTGAGGTGGTTTTTCATGAAACGAAAACTGACTTGTTTTATAGCAATCCTTGCTGTTTTATCTAGCCAACTATTTTCGGTTTCTGCCTACGATCCCAGTTTCTGGGCCGCAGATGCGGTATCGGGGGCCATGCGGCTTAGTATCATTTCCGAGGAATATGCAACCAAGTCTTATCAATCTTCCATTTCCCGCGGGGATTTCATCAATGTGGCTGTGAATCTCTATGCAACCATTACGGCAGAGAATGTTTCCACCCACTCTAAGAATCCTTTTACCGACACGAAAGACCCCTTTCCCAACATGGCATATTATGCCGGCATGGTCAGCGGGGACGGTCAGGGACATTTCTTCCCCTTAAACACCTTGACCCGACAGGAAATGTGTAAAATTTTTACCGGTCTGTTAGACTCTGCGGGTGTTCTTGGCCCTTATTTCCCTTCTGAAAATGTCTTTGAAAACGTAGGCGATGCCTTTGAAATTTCCGACTGGGCAAAAAATCATGTGGCCTTTATGCTGGATAACAATTTAATGGCCGGCGACGAAACCGGTCTCTTCCGTCCCCATGATCCGGTAACCCGGGAAGAAGCGGCTATCATTGCCTATCGTTGCTTTATCCGATACGGTCGGGATTTTGACGGCCAAATCAAAACCGCATTACGGCAAACCAAAGATGCCAAAGGCAATACCATTCAAACCCTGGTAAAAACCATTACCCTGCCAAGCGGCGCAACGGTGGCTCTGGCCAACGCCGAGAATCCGGGCTCACAGGAGAGTACGCCTCCCGTCGGAACCGGGGCCTTTGCTCCCAGCGGCACACCCCTTGGAGTAAAAGGCGAGGACGGCCTTTACCGGTTAAAAACCTATTCTGAGACCCTTGCCTCCGGAGAGGCTGCAGAAAAAGAGGCACGGATTTTCGGGGACGGCGAAAAATATACTTCGGCTGCCGAAGCAGATGCCCACATGAGCGAGGTCACCGTAAAGGTATGGAAACTAAACGATGCCGACGAACTTTATTCGTCCACCTTAACTTTCCGAATCAATTCTGTCTTAAAAGACGATGTCATTGCTATTTTTGATGAGATTTACAACGCACCGGTTAAGGCTCCTCTTAAGGATGTCAACGCCTATGCATGGCGTAGCGCCATGTCCAGCGGCACCTATTCTGACCACAACTACGGCACCGCCATTGACTTAAATTACAATGAAAATTATTGTATCTATGCCAGCGGCACGGTGGTAGGCAGTTTCTATGACCCGGAGAATTCGATTTATTCTTTCCCAAAAGACGGAATTGTGGTCCAGACCTTCGCAAAATACGGCTGGCTCTGGGGCGGCAATGCTTGGGTCAGCGGAACGGTAGATCATATGCACTTTAGTTACCTTGGTAAATAAACACGCAATAAAAAAATTAACCGCGGAAGGATTCCTTCCGCGGTTTTTCTTTTCCTTTTTACATCTTAGCCTGCTGTTTTTCCTGCACCCTGGGTTTCTGCATACAGAGTCTTAAAATCAGCAGCATATTGTTCAATCTCTGTCAGGATATCCGCAACAGACAATTTTTCCAGCACACGCTCTTTGATACGAATCTTGGCACTCTCTTTCCAATATCCCTCTAATTCATTGCGTCCTGCAAGTCTCTTGATAATATGATATCCGTGCTCAGTTTCCACCACATCACTAACCTCATTGATTTTCAATGCGAAGGAAGTTTCCTCAAAAGCGGGCACCATCTCACCGGGGCCAAAGGTATATCCGGTATCCGGCTCTGCCGTATCCTGGTTGAATTCTTTCAGCAATACATCAAAATCTTCGCCGTTCTTAATCCGTGTCAGGATTTCCTCTGCTTTGGCTCTCTGCTCCTCCGTGGAAGCGGCCTCCTCGCCTTCCGCCGGCTTCTCCGTCTTGATAAGGATATGCTTTACCGTTGCCCTGTCGTCACGTGCATATGGCTCCAAAACCGTCTTATCCTCCGGATAATACAGGTCCGGATTTGCTTCCATATCCTCATGGACCGCATTTAGGAGTTGTGCCTGTACTACCTTTTTTGTATATTGCTTAATAGTTCCAAGTCCCTGTGCCTTAGAATTAAGGTCCACCAGTTCTTCGCCATACACACTGATCATTTGTTGAACCTGATTTTTGGCGGTGGTGGTTGCTTCCTCTTCATCCCACTCCATACCGCTTTTCCTGCCGGCATTCATCAATAAGGTTTCGCCAATGGCTGTTTCCAACGCATTTTCCTTTACGAGATCCGCCGCCGTTTTACCATCGCTGACCTCTGTATCCCAATTATATTCGGTGGCCGTTGCTACCGTTCCGCGGTTTTTCTCAAAGTAGTCCATGGCTGCCGCATAGATATAATAACGCATATCCATATCGGTAATCTCCGCCCCGTCTACCGTAACCGCTGTTTTACCTTCCGGCATGTTTTGAATCCATCCGGGAATTTGCAGACAAAGCAATAAAATCAATGCCCCTGCAACAGCAGTTCCGATCCAGGACAAAATCAAGTTGCTCAACTTCAGGGTAACTTTTTTAGGTTCCGGCTCTATTTCCTCAAGAACCTCTTCCCACATCACTTCTTCTGAAGCCTCCAAGGCTTCACTCGTCGCCTCGTCTTCTGTTATTTGAAGATCCTCTGCTGCCTCTTCCATTATCTCAACATTCTCTGCTGCTTCGGCAATCTCTTCCTGCACTTCAGCCGCCGCTTCGGCAATCTTTTCGCTTACATCCCGGCGCATTTTTTCCTGTAGTTCGGTTTCCTGGATGCCGCCTTGCAGATCCTTCTTCTCATTCTCCAATTTCAACACTCCTTTTCTCGTAATATACTTCCCGCACATCCGGGCCCTTTTCCCCTATTATAGTATACTTCTATGGTTTTTTCCAGTCTTTTTTCCTACTTTTTCTAAATGTTTATAATTTATTCATATTTTCCTCTGTCTGGTTTGAAAGTGCCGCCAAAACCTCCCGAATGGCGGCAAAATACTCCCTCTCCTTGCCGGGTGCCGGCTTTCCTAACCGATAATGCATTTTAGGATTCTTTGCACCGGGCAGGAAGAACTCCTTGGGTCTGCGATTGACCAGTTCCAGCATGGGCGCAAAATCAGGCAGATTTTCAGTATCAAACCGGAAGATGACCTGGGTACTGTTTCCGGTAATCTCTGCCACACCATGGCGCCGTGCCATAGCCTTAATCAACGCCACTTCCATGAGGTTATGGACCGGCTGTGGCACGGTACCATATCGATCCTCAATCTCGTCATAGGCATCGTATAACGCTTCCTGGTTGTTGATAGCCGCAATCCGTTTGTAAGCAGAAATCCGCTGGTTGTGGCTTGGGATATATTCTTCAGGAATAAAGCCGGACACCGGAAGATCCATCAAGGATTCGGTCTTTTTCTCCTCTTCCTTCCCTTGTTGCTCCCGCACCGCCTGTTCCAAAAGTTGACAGTACATCTCGTAGCCTACCGCTTCTAAATGGCCGTGCTGTTGGGCACCGATTAAATTCCCTGTCCCCCGAATCTCTAAATCCTGCATAGCAATTTTAAAACCCGATCCAAATTCGGTAAATTCCTTGATGGCCATCAATCGCTTTTCTGCATCCTGGGACAGGACTTTGTTCCGCCGAAAGGTTAGATAGGCATAGGCAAGGCGGTTAGAACGTCCTACCCGCCCCCGCAACTGATACAACTGTGCCAGACCAAGCCGATCGGCATCCTCCACAATCATAGTATTGACATTGGCAATATCCAAACCGGTTTCGATGATGGTAGTACAGATTAATATGTCAATATTTCCTTCGGAAACCTCCATCATGATTTCCTCCAGTTCCCGCTCCTTCATCTGGCCATGGGCCACCGCAATCCTGGCCTTTGGCACAAGTTCGCCAATCCGGGCAGCAGCCTTATAAATTCCCTCCACCCGATTAAAGAGATAATACACCTGTCCGCCACGGTCAAGTTCCTTGGATAGAGCCTCCCGCACTACTTCTTCATCATATTCTAATACATAGGTTGCCACCGGATATCGCTCGCTGGGGGGCTGATTAATCAAACTCATATCCCGAATCCCGCTCAAACTCATATGCAAGGTTCTGGGAATCGGCGTGGCCGACAAAGTCAGGACATCTACCTCTTTGCGCAGTTCTCTTAATTTTTCTTTATGGGCAACCCCAAACCTTTGCTCTTCATCGATAACCAAAAGACCCAGTTTCCGGAAGTTCACATCTTTACCAAGGAGTTTATGGGTACCGATAACAATGTCGATTTCCCCGGTTTCCAGTTTTCGCAGGGTTTCCTTTTGCTGCGTGCCCGTCACAAATCGGGAAAGCATCCCCACCTCCATGGGGTAATTTCGCATCCGCTGTTTGAAGTTATGGTAATGTTGGGAAGCCAAAATGGTGGTGGGCACCAAATACGCCACCTGATAACCGCTCATAACCGCCTTAAAGGCAGCACGCATAGCCACTTCTGTCTTGCCATATCCCACATCCCCGCAAAGAAGCCGATCCATAGGATGCGGCGCCTCCATGTCCGCCTTTACTTCCGCAATACTCCGCAGTTGATCCTCGGTTTCCTCGTAGGGAAATGCCGCCTCAAAGTCCCGTTGCCATTCACTGTCCCGCCCAAAGGCAATCCCCGGCAGCCTGGAACGCTGGGCATACAGTGCAATGAGTTCCTTGGCCATATCAGCCGCCGCAGCCTTGACTTTCTGCTTGGTGCGGTTCCACTCTACGCCGCCCAATTTGTTGACTTTGATACGGGCACCATCCTTGGCGGTATGCTTAAAGACCATATCCATCTGATCGGTGGGTACATATAACACGTCACTGCCCCGATACTGAATCTTTAAGTAGTCCTTCCGCACGCCGTCTACATGCAGTTGCTCAATGCCGGTATAAAGTCCCACGCCATGGCTTTGATGCACAATATAATCGCCGGGATTTAGTTGGGTAAAACTTGAAATCTTATCTCCCGGATTGGTTTTTAGTTTTCTTTGTTTTTTCCGCTCCCTGCCAAAGATTCCCCGATCACCAAGGACCGCCATCCGCAACAGCGGGTATTCAAAGCCACGTCCAATACTGCCATGGGTTACAATAATCCCCCCAGGGTTAGGGAGTTTAGAAAAGGTTTCCTGATAACTGCAACGAATCCCCTCATCCTCTAATTGCCGAGCCAGATTCTTGGCACGAACGGGCGATCCCGCCAGAATAACCGTCCTGTAAATGTTTTGCTGATAAAACCGCAATGACTCACAAAGAAAATCCAGCCGCCCCTGAAATCCGCCCAAACTTTTACTATGCATATGATAAATCTTTAGCGGCCGATAATCTTGCCCGCCATGGGAAATTCCGCTTAAACCTAAAAACCGAAATTTTAGCAACCGGCCAACGGCCTTTTCATAAGGCAGGGTATAGACCAAGTCCCCCCGAGATAAAATTCCCCGTTCTGCCAAATCACAAAGATCCTGTTCCTGTTTCTGTGTTATCCCTAAAATCTTTTCGCGAATCCGTGCCGGCTCATACCAAAACACCAATCCATCCTCCGCCAGATAATCTAGGAGGGTGGGTTTTTCATCATAAAGATAGGGAATGTATTTATCCAGAGACGGAAACAACAATCCTTGCTCCAGTCGTTCCTCATCCCGCCGAAGGGTCTGGTCTAGTTTTTGTCCTCGCGTGGTAGTAAGATCCAGTTCCTTCCGTAATTGTTCCAAAGTCCGCCCAAGACTCTCTCTCCGGCTTTCCTCCAGCAAAAGTTCCCGTGCCGGCGTAATTTCGACCTTTTCTAGCCGCTCCACCGTCCGCTGGGTTTCCGGGTCAAAAAGCCGAACCGAATCTACTTCGGTATCAAAAAATTCGATCCGAACCGGATTTTCTCCATATCCGGCACAGGGATAGATATCTAAAATACCGCCCCGGATGCTAAACTGTCCGGGTCCCTCGACCATATCCTCCCGCCGGTATCCAAGCACGGTCAAAGATGCGGCTAAGGACTCAAGATCCACATCGCTTCCTGCCTGTAGGGTAATGGCATGCTTTTCATAAATATCTCTTGGCACCGTTGTCTGGAGCAACGCCTCGATGGTGGTGATCACATAGCACGGTTCTTTCTCTAACATGGCTTTTAAAACCTGCAACCGTTCCCGCGTTACGTCCTGCCCCTTTGCTTCTACATCATAAAAAAGCAGATCTGTCCGGGGAAAAAGATAGGCCCGCTCCCCCAGAAAGAACTGTAAATCCTCCCGGAGTTGACGCGCCTCTTTTTCTTCTGCAACCACCACCAGACCGGTTTTTCCCATCTCCTCGCAGGCAGAAGAAATCAGGTGTGCCCCCATAGAACCCGACACACCCAAAACACTTACCGGCGTTTTTCCCGCCTTAACATCCTTCATCAACTGGGAGAACTCCTCCAGTTCCCGCAATACTTCCAAAAAAGCCTTCATAGTTCCTGTCCGCCTTTGCCATACACTCGTTTAACCGTTGAACCGATTCATGGCCACCGCCGCACCTTGGGCAATCAAAGTTTCTACGGCTTCTGCAACCCGGACAACCGCCGGAACCAGAATCTCGGTTTCCGCTTTGGAAAACCGCCCCAGCACATAGTCTTTGCAATCAAACTCCGGATGTTCCGGCCGCCCTACCCCAATCTTGATGCGGGGAAAAACATCGGTTCCAAGTTGATAGATAATATTCTTAATTCCATTATGTCCTCCGGCACTGCCCCGCTCCCGAATCCGTAATTTGCCGGTAGGTAAAGAAATATCGTCATAGATAACCAGAATCTGTTCCGGCTCTATCTTATACCAGTCCTGTAACTCTCGCACACTCTCGCCGCTAAGATTCATAAAGGTCTGGGGTTTTGCCACCACAACCTTTTCTCCACCAATCCGGCCTTCTCCTATGATAGCACGGTGTTTTTCCTTGCTTAAGGAAATATCATATTTTGCGCAGAGGGCATCGACCGCTTCAAAGCCGATGTTATGCCGTGTCTCCAGATAATCCCGTCCGGGATTTCCTAATCCTACAATCAAATACATGGATTTACAAATCCTTTCTTCCATTATATCCTATTCTCTTTATTATAGCACAGAATTTTTAAAAAGCAACCCGAACCCATATAGCCTTATGCCTCCGAAACGGTGGCCGCTACCGCGCCATATACCTGTTTGGCCCCGGCGGATCGTAATGTTTTGGCACATTCACCCAAAGTCGCACCGGTGGTAAAAATATCATCTACCAACAAAATTCGCTTTCCGCAAACAGCATCGGGACGAATCACTTGAAAATTTCCCGAAACATTGGCAAACCGCTCCTCCATGGATAAACTGCTCTGTTTCTCCCTTTTTTCCTTCTGCTTCATGACTTTAGCAAGATAGGGAATTCCCATCCGTTTTGCCAGCCGCCGTGCCAGACACTTGGCCTGATCATAGCCCTCTTTCTGCATTCGTTTCGGTCTGGGCGGCACCGAAACCACCAAGTCAAACGTCATTCCGGATCTGTCATATTGCAGCAAGACCGCCATATGCTCTGCAAATACCAATGCATAATTTTGATACCGCTCCCGCTTAAAGCGTAGCAACGCTTGCCGGACTTTGCCTCTGTAAAGATACGCCGCACTAACCCCGTCATATCCCAAATCGTTCCGGCCAAAGCAATGACGGCAATAGACTTTTCCCTTTTCTACAGGTCTGCCGCAAGCCGTGCAGCGACAATAGGCAAGGGAAAAGGGCAATTCCTGAAAACAGTGGGTACAAACACCGGTTCCGTCAAAAAGAGGAAGCAGTTTTCCGCAAAAGATACACCGCCGCGGAAACAAAAGATTTTTCCAGCCGTTTAAAAGGGCCTCTTTGCATTGCATACTCCCCATCCTCCTTGTTCCTCTTTTTCCCTTAGTATAGCCTATTGACGCATAAATTGCAACTTTTCTGATCTTTTGTCATCTTTTGTTGTATGGAAATAATTGGGAAATACTTTTTCTGTGGTATGATAGGATAGCAAATACCCAAGGAGAACTACAAAGGAGGAGCAAGATGGAAATTCGCACAGAGTATATCGGCACAACACTGGTAGTCAAACTGTCCGGCGAGATTGACCAAAGTTGTGCCGGAGAAATACGCAACGACATCGACCGAGAACTGCAACTGCGCCACGTCAAAAATCTGATTCTGGATTTTGCCGGCGTGACTTTTATGGACAGTTCGGGCATCGGCATGATTTTAGGCCGATACAAGCAAATTAAGGCACGGGATGGCAAAACCATGATCATCCGCACCCAACCCCAGGTGGATCGGGTTTTGGAACTGTCTGGCTTAAAAAAAATTATCGAATGCGGGTAAAGGAGAAGGAAACATGGAAAATTACATGAAATTGCGCTTCCCCGGAAAGAGTCGGAACGAAGCCTTTGCCAGAGCCGCTGTTGGGGCCTTTGCCGCACAATTAGACCCCACTTGCGAGGAGTTGGCAGACATTAAAACCGCCGTGTCAGAGGCGGTAACCAATTCTATTATTCACGGATACGCCGACCGAAAGGGCGAGGTGGAAATTATCTGCAAAATTGTTGGCGAAGAATTGATCGTGATTGTGGCAGATCAGGGAAGGGGGATTGATGACATTCCCCTTGCCATGCAACCGCTGTATTCCGGCACGCCGGGGGAAGAGCGCAGCGGCATGGGATTTACCGTCATGGAGAGTTTCATGGATACGTTGGATGTGGATTCCGAGCCGGAAACGGGCACCACCGTTACCATGACCAAGCAGATCGGGACGGATTTTTATGCATGAATACGCACAAAGCAACGAAACCCTTCTTCCCCGTGCCGCCCAAGGTGATAAAGAAGCACAAAATCTACTGATACAGCAAAACACCGGATTGGTACATAGTGTGGTACAACGGTTTCTCAACCGGGGACAAGAAGCAGAAGATTTGTTTCAGGTAGGTTGCATCGGCCTGATTAAGGCGGTACAAAAGTTTGATTGCAGTTATGGCGTCAAGTTTTCCACCTATGCAGTGCCTATGATACTGGGCGAAATCAAACGCTTTATCAGGGACGACGGCATCATTAAGGTAAGCCGTTCTCTCAAGGAAACCGCCAGTCGGGCCATGGCCGTTCGAGAACACCTCACCGCCCAAACCGGAAAAGAACCTACCATTAGCGAGATTGCCAAACAACTGGGGGTGGCAACTGCAGACCTTTCTGCGGCATTGGAGGCAAGCATTCGTCCGGAATCCCTCTATGCGGCTGCCGACGACGGCAGTCGGGAGAACCGGCCGCTGCTGGATCGGCTGGAAAGTGACATCGACTACGAAACCACCATTGTCAATAAAATTACCTTAGGGCAACTTCTATCTGACTTCACACCAAGAGAACAAACCATTCTCTGTCTGCGATATTTCAAACAAAAAACCCAAACCCAGATTGCCGCATCTCTCGGCATATCACAGGTTCAGGTATCCAGAATCGAAAAAAAATTATTATTAAAAATGCGGGAAAAACTTACCGCATCGGAATCGTAACGTTAATAACCTTTTATCCTAAGCGGGACCGCTGCAACAGCAGCGGTCCTATCCTTTTTCAGTATCCCAATTGCTTTCTTTTTTTCTGATTATCCAGTTGTGCTCCGGTCAGTTCTTCTTGCAGAAGCCATCTGTAATATTGCTGATAAATCTGCTTCTGCATCGCAGTAAGTTGCAGATTCTCATTCTCATACTGATTTTTTTCTGCCTCAAGCCCATTAAGGATCTCATCCCAATAAGCATCTTGCTGCGCCTTTGCATACTCCTGCTGATTTTTCTTTTCCTGCCAGGCTTGCTCTTTGGCATTTTCATCCCTTGCCACGTTAGAAGCAACAACTGCATTGGCGTTATCCCGCTGCGTCTCGTTGGCTTTGACAGCATGACCATAAACGGTATCATAAATATCCACCATACTGTTTAACAAATCCAAATCCGTCTGATATTTTTTTATGTACCGCTCGTACGCCTGCTGTGCAAGGTCAGGGATGGTATCGCTTAACTGCTGTGCATAATATTGCTGTGCCTGTGCTCCGGCTGTGGCCGCCGCGGAGTTGGTATACCCGCCGGTCAGTGCCGCAAGATTTGCTGCAGCCTCTTTCCCGGCTCGTTCTCCTTCCCGCCGGTATTTTGACTGGTAGGCCAGAAAAACCGGATCCTCTTCCGGATTATAGGAAAAAGATTTCTGTTGGTACAATCGCCGGTAGAGATCTTTTGCATCACGCAAATAGGTGTTTGCGTATTCCTCTGCCAGCGCCGATGGCGACTGCACTCCAACTGTACCGGCATACCTTTCTACGGCGTCACTCACCGTATTCTGTCTTGCCCAGGACTTCCCTTCCCGGTCAATATAGAGAATCTCCAAAGGCCGGCCGCCTATAGATACCGTGCCGTTGCCGTAAGACAGGGCATCCGCCGACAATCCGTACTTTCCGGCAGCGCCGGCATAAGCATCGCTAACCCGCACTACCGGATTACCGGAATTCCGATAAAAATTCTCTACACTCTTTTGGATATCCTCTTCTTTGGCATAGGATACACCGGCATCATGATCTAGATGCCCCGGCTTTAACAATGCCTTTCCGTTTAAGGTCACCGCACCGGAGTTTTCATCATAACCGATGGCATTGTCAGAAAACCCCATATTGTTCAGCGTGGCACGGACGCCTACCTGCCCGTCCTCTAAACGAGGGACCTCCGTCTTTGTTTTTTTGTTTTGTGTGTTATATTCCATAGGTTTTTCCTCCCTGATAGGTCATAAGTTCCAGATCATGAATCACGGCGCGCCCTGTTCCGGATATACGGAGTTGTGCACTGTCACACAGTTGAAATCGTATCGGAATCCTTCGAACGCCAAACCCGCTGCGGGGCGGCAGATTGGCAACGGTTATAAAATCACCACCATCATGGGAAATCTCCACGGTAACGGCGGTTTCTTCCTCCGCTTCCAGCCGAATCCAAAGACTGTTTGGACCTTTATGTTCCATGGCATCATAGGTCATACGTTGGGTTGTGAACGACCAGGCGACGGCTTCTTTTCCATTACCAAAAGACCAAACACCGTTTGCTGTCCCTCCGTAGAGCCGCCCGTCATAAGAGACAAACCCAAGAAAGGGCGTATCATCCTCCCGATACCACACGCGATAGGCCGGATCGTATACCAAAACGTCACAGGTGCCGTCACTCTGATAGGCTGCCGCATAATAGCGCTGCCCGTCGGTTCCTGCCGCCGCTTTGGTATAGACAGTGTCGGCCAATGGTAAACTGACCTTATACGGCTCTCCGCCGCTGTAAGCACAAAAGCCGATTCCGGAGAGATAATACAAAATCCCGCCCAGTTCAGCAATGCTTCGGCCATCTATACAACCACCCACTGTCTGTTTAGGAATCGAAAAGTTTTTGGGTGCGTCGCCATAAACATGATGGATATAATTTCTCTTAAATGCAACTACCGCCGAACGATAACTGCAAATCCCCGTAAAACCGCCGGGGGTTCCGATCCTTCCATACCAACTATCCTCCGAAAGGCCCTGAAACGAGAAAAAGTTGAAGCAATCTCCCAATTTGGAAGCATAAAGATACTCGCCGTTTTGTGCCGTTCCCCAAAGACGATTGTTATGGACACAAACGTGATCCATATCAGGGATGCTGACCCTAACGGTAATGGTCCCTGATTCTTTCATATTTTCAAAGGAAGCATAGCCTCCTTGCTTGGTAAAAAGCAAAAGTTCCAACCGATGGGCCGTAGCAGATTCTACCACAGCACTGACAATGGCATCGCTGGCAGCAAAATCCTTGTTTCCTTGCAGAATACAGGTATTGTTCTGTGGCTTGGTACAACCGTCAATGACAATGCTCTCTCCCGTTTGAAACCGGTCAAATCCTCCGTCGGTCTTAGAGAGATAGGCCGTATACGCACCGGTTAGTTCGTCATAAGAAGAATAAAAGGTCACACCGGATACGGTGAGGGATTTTTCCATAGCAGAAAGGCTTTGACTGACCTCTCCGGTATCGGGGTCCGGCAGATAGTCGTAATAGACCTTGTCCGGAAAGATACAGATTTTTCCATTAAAGTCCGCAATGGACTTTTCCCCTTCAGACAACGGAACCCCGTCAATCAAGGTTCCCTGATAATAAAACCGTTGATTTTTCACTCCGGTAAAAGCGGATATTTCCTCGCCGGTATACTCCGGTGCGCAGATGGCAGTAATCCCCTCTGCATGGACCACCTGTTTACGGGCTTTTCTGGGCACAATGGCCGGATAGGCATCTGCGGAAAGGTTCTGGGAGTAAGCCAAACTTTCTGTAGACGCCTTGTCCCGCAGATCCAGACCGCCAAAGCGGCGATGCTGAATCTTTCTGTTTTCTTTTGCGCCAAAGGACGGCAAAATCATAACAAATTCCTCCCTCCCCGTTAGGATTTCCAGTATTTCCGAAACCCCGATGCCGTGTTAAGGGGTGCCCGGTTTTTATAATCCCGCCGCAATCCCTCCCAGAGGGTGTTGTATTGGGTCATATGCGCACTGTATCCAGTATAATCATGTTGATATAGCGCCATTTTGGCCAACAAATATTCTACATACATCCCGTCATAGGGCAATTCATCAATCTCGGTTACGTCATCGATAACCCGCCGAATGGCAAGAGGTGCCGCCGTCTGGGGGGTAAAGGCATTTTCCTCTACCACCAACCCGTCATAGACTTTATCAATAATGTAGCAACGCTTGGCCGCCTTCCAATCGGGCTCATCCGCCAGATCGGCAAGTTCTACCCATTCGATGCAATCTCCCGGATAGAATTCTGCAAAATCCATCTTGATAAAGTTTTCACTCAGGTCAAAAGTCCCCTTTAGGTTAATCTGCCGTACCGGCATAGCCCTTGTTAGAAAGACCACCTTGATCCGCACCGGAAAGGATACCCCCATCGGCACATTTCCCGCAGCAAAACTTCGAAAATCCAACTTCTCCATTGGTTTTCCGTTTATGTAAGCAATCTCAATATCCTCAAAGGAGATATCATCGGGCAGTGCCAAAGCCCCCGGTTCGGCAACCGTTGTTTCAATGGTATCATAGATTTTTTTGATATCCCGCCGAATACCGGCAGAAACCTCATCGCACCAACGGAGTTTTTCCTCTATGGTATAGGGATTGGGGCAGAGCAAGTCTGCCGTTTGAATCACTTGTAGCAGTTCCATGAAGATCACCTATCCTTTCAGGCTTTCCACATAGGCCTGCGCTTCCAGTTCCTGCTGATGACTCCGCTCCAGCACCAGAGCAACACATCTTGGAACCATCACAGAAACACCTCTTTGGATTTGATAGTTGGTGCCGTTGACCGTCACCGTCACATCATCCTTATAGCGGTTATTATCCTTTATCAGCATTACCGGAACCAGTTCTTTATAATAAGACTCCAGATCACGGCGTTGCTTGGCTGTTTGCTTTGCAGACATGAAAAATCCCTCCTTTTCTTCTCCGACCAAAACGGCTTCCATCGGGGAAGACATCCCCCGACGCCTGCTAAAGCAGGCGTGGAGGAGATGCTCGCCCTTTGACTGCCGCTTCGGCAGAAGATTCTTATGAATTAGTAACTACAGGTTGTTTCCACCCGAACCATAAATTCCGGCGAAAGAATCTCTGCCGTCTGGGTTGCCTTCCAACCGACCGTACTCCGCTGATCCAGCGGGTCACCGGTTCCGGCACTGCCTTTTTGCTTCAAGATGGTCTGCAAACCACCGCCGGCAATGCTGGTAACACCATAGGCATTCTGGCCGATAAAGAGGGTGGAATAAATATCTCTGCCATCGGCACCTGCCCCGGCCGGATAGATAACCGCCCCGGCTGTGGCGCTAGCGTCCGGTGTTTCTGACAGCGTAATGGTGGCTGTTCCGGCCTCCCCTGCCGTTGCAGAAGCAATGGCATAGTTAAATCCGGCGATCTGGATGCTTCTGGTGCCAAGATAAGCAACATCCTCCTCCGTCAGTTCCTCTCGCAGGGTAATGGTCTTGTCGGAAACAGAGGCAACGGTCAAGGTCTCCGGGTCGCCTTTGGTCAAGGTAGCGGGGTTTCGCAAGGTTCCGGCACGGAAAATCTTAGCCTCGGTAGATTCCACAAAGACAACGCCATGAATTTTGCCGATAGCCCCCTTATACCAATCCTCCGGATCAACATTCTGCTTAATAGCCTTCCACTCCGGATCATTGGTCAAGTCGTTGGCTACATCGGGATGGATAATGGCTACATAGCACCCATCTTTAAAAGGTGCGGCGTTGTTCCGTTTCAAGGTAGCAACGGCCCGTTTCACCGCCGCTACCGAAAGGTAATCGTTTTTGGTATTGTCGGCATCACCGCCTACCAAAAGGTTTCGGTCTGCCTTTCCGTTTCCATACTGCACATTGGTACCCGCATTGATTTTTTCGCGAATGACCGTGTCAAGGGTACGTCCCGCCTGATCACCAAGCACAGTTTGCGTCTCGCTGATGACGGTATCCACCGCCGACAATGTCAGCATATCAGACATGGTAACATAGTCACCATACTGTTCTACGGTAGATTCTACCGTGGTAACATTTAAGGTATTGCCTTTGGGAGTCACACCTTCAGTCAGGGGCGTCAACGCCTTGGGTAACGGGCTAAACCGACGGAACTCGATGGTTTTACCGCTTCCGGCCGGAATAGGCTTCTGCTGCCCAAACTGGGCATGCACCAACTTAGGACTGGCAAACCGAATCAATGCACGGTCATAGTAGGTTTTCATCTCCGGTGTTAAATTATTACCGGAACGATTGGTTGTGGTGGTTTGGGTATTTAGATAATTCATCAATACATCCTCCTTTTCATCACTGCTATCTGGGAACAAATCTTCGGGCTTCCCTTAAAACGTGATTTTTTCGCCATTCTTTGCCCGTTCGATGATGGCATCAATTTCCTTGTCCGACAGATCCTTTGGATTCTTTTTAGCAATGGCAGGCCGATTTTTTGCTGCACCATTTTCTTGAATCCGTGCTCGTCGTGATGCCAATTCCTCCATGGCTTCCATCCGAGCCTGTTCTAACAGTTCCTCTCGATGTACCAGGAAATACGCCTCCTCTACCGTAAGGCCCTTCCCCCAAACATAATTGACAAAGTCCGGATTCTCTAGTTCCGCTTTCATGTCAAAATCAGGAGCCTTTTGCTGAAACGCAATCCGCTGTGCCTCGATTTCTTCCATCCGTTGCTTGATATACGGATGAGTTTGTTGCACAGACTCTAAAGAGTTAGACTGCATCCCCTCGGGCATCATACCCTGCACAGGTTCTTGTGCCGCCGTAGGATTGGTGGTCTGCACCTGCTGCCGGGCTTTTGTGTTGGAAGTAAAATTGAACATGAGGTTCCTCCTCTCCCGCCAATAGCGGAATGTATTTACATGAACAAAATCTCCGGAGATGTTTCATGCAAGGGCATTGTAACACGAAACTCGGTGTCGCAGCGTGCCATCTCTTTCTCCTCCATCTTTTTTCTTGCCAACAGGGGGAAACTATGATAAACTAAACCCAGACATCATGGTTATCATGGATGTAAAGGGAAGGATTCTTCCTCTGATAGTATCCAACCCTTTTCCGGCGTTTTGTTGCCGGATCTCTCTGGTTTTTACAAAAATAAAAAAGAACCGCCAAAGCGGTTCTTTTGGGAAATGTTATCATTATTCCTTGGTCTTTCCTAAAACATTGTCTTTAAAGAAAAAGGTAATGGCCCACAGTCCACCCAATGCGACAATGACAAAAATAATCCGGGACAGGATTGAAAGTTGTCCGCCAAAGAGTGCTCCCACAATGTCGAAACTGAAAAGTCCGATGCTACCCCAGTTCAGAGCGCCAATAATAACGAGGATCAAGGCTAATGTGTCCATAATATTCTCCTTTCCATGATGAAATCCGTATCATAAAACATAAAAACCTTCGGCAAATGCTTGCGAGAGCGCCATTATAACACGGGTTCTTCATCATCGTTTTATTTTTAGTATGCACGCATTGGAAAAAATCATACATGATTTTTGGGAAAGAAAAAATCTGCATCCAAGGTGCAAAAGAAGAAATCAAAGACAAATTTGGAAGGAATTGGTCATAGAATGAAAAAGAAGATTTTTTTTGCCGTTTCGGCACTGTTGCTTTTGACAATGGTGCTTGGGGCATTCTGGATAGGAGGCATCATTATGAGCAGGGCAGGTTCTGACAGTCCTTCTGCCGGTGCGCCGGTAGATTATGTCCTCATCTTAGGCTGCCGTCTGGAGGGTGCAACTGCGGGCCGCTGTCTGGAAGAACGGATTCAAATCGCCGTAGACTTTTTAACGGAACATCCTTCTGCCATAGCGGTTTGCTCCGGCGGTCAGGGTAGTGACGAAACCATTCCCGAAGCAGAGGCCATCGCGGCTGCCTTAATGGAAAACGGGATTCCAAAGACGCGCATCTTATTAGAGGATACCTCTCGCAGCACCTTTGAGAACCTTACCAACACCAAGCAAATTTTAGATCAACATGCACAGGGACGCGCCTATCGCGTGGCTATTGCAACCAATAACTTTCATATTTATCGTGCCCGAAGACTGGCAAACTATGTGGGATTTATTGATCCTGTGATGCTTTCTGCCAAAACCCCCACCACCCTCTTTTATCAAAATCTTCTTCGGGAAATCTGCTCCGTTATTTTATCTTGGATTCGTTTTCGATAAAAATATTCCCATCTAGTCCATCCTTTGCTTGACAAACAACCAAAAAGCAGATATAATATAAGGGTTCGTCGGGGCGTGGCGCAGTTTGGTAGCGCACTTGGTTTGGGACCAAGGGGCCGCAGGTTCGAATCCTGTCGCCCCGACCAGAAAAAACGACAGTAATCAACAGATTACTGTCGTTTTTTATCGCTGTAAATTTCCCTGAGCTTTTCGATATGTCATAAGTGGCT
>JAZRPL010000011.1:0-2450 GCA_045649245.1 Ructibacterium sp. | reverse complement strand
CTTCGCGATTTAATAATCAACCCTGTATACGTTAAAGCCGATTATCAACTTTATGAGTTTTTTAAGGCTCAAAGCACAAATATTGCCAATAACCCCGAGGATTTTGTCGGTATAAACGGAGCATATCTTTATTCGGGCGATAATTTAAAGAGAAAAACTATATCTTTAGTTGGGCATACGCTTGTTCTTGCACCGCACGAGGGACTTGTTGATTCGGATGAGTGGATTAAATGCCGTTCCAAATGCCTAAACAATCAAAGCGTTGCACGGCCCATCAAGGCAAAGGCAACCTGGCTTGCGGGTAAAATCAAATGTGCAAACTGCGGATATGCTTTAACCGCTAAGATTTATAAGTGCAAACGGAAGTCCGATAACCGCTATTATCTCTGCACAAACAAATATCACGCCGGTGGATGTCATTTTGGCTCACTGGCTGCCGATGTTGTAGATGACATTGTATTCAAAGAAATGCAGAAGAAATTAGCGGAGTTTCAGACACTGTCAAAGAAAAAGCAGGACGGCTGTAACCTGCAAGTAGTAAAACTGAAAACGCGTATAGAAGAAATTGATTCGGAAATATCCTCTTTGCTCGAAAAAATCTCTGCGGCAAATGATACGGTAATGCAGTACATAAATAACCGCATTTCTGAACTTGACGCCGAAAAGAAAGAACTTGGTGCCGAGATTGTTTCATTAGAAAGTAACCGCACAAATGATGTGGGTGAAATCAGCGGATATTTTGAGCATTGGGATGAACTGTCGGTCAGCGACAAAATCACGGTGGTTGACTGCCTGATAGAGCGTATAACCGCCTCAAAAGAGAGCATTGAAATCAAGTGGAAAATATAAAATGAATGACGTCGCAAAAGCATTTCACCATTGTTGTTCTGGCGAGGCCTTAGGGCAGGTTCGCAGGCATCTCGACAGCACCAACTATTACCGCTTCAACCCCGCTTTTGATAAAAAAGACTGAGTCTTTTTCTATTAAAAAGCGTTTATACTCCCATTCTACCCCGCCTTTTTGGCGGGGTAGTTGGTTTAAAAGAATAAAAATCATCTCCTTGCCATATATTAAACTACAACATTAAAGAGGTGATTTTTTGAAAAAGATTTCTTGGAAATTGGTAATCATCAGCATCTTGATTGCCGAAGGAGTTGGATTTCTCTCCTCTCTGCTGGCAGGAAATACCCGATCCTTTTACCAAACGATAGAACAACCACCCTTTGCTCCGCCCGGTTGGCTCTTTCCGGTGGTTTGGGTGATCCTTTACGCACTCATGGGCTTTGCCGCCGCCCTCATCCCAACCGCTGATGCTCCCGACGATGAAAAAAAGAGGGCTCTTACCCTCTATGGTCTGCAACTTTTGGTAAACTTTTTGTGGAGTATAATCTTCTTCCGCTTTGAGCTTCTTGGAGTATCGGTGGTGGTGATCCTTGCGCTTTTGCTTTTGGTTACGCTTACCTTTTTGAGTTTTTTAGATGTTCGACCTTTGGCGGCATACCTTCTGATCCCCTACCTTTTGTGGATCCTTTTTGCATCCTATCTTAATATCGGAATTGCCCTTTTAAATTAAAGTAATAAAAAATAACCCATCGCATTCTTGCAATGGGTTATTTTTATGACCCTGTGCCTCTGATGATGCTTTATCTTCTGCAAGCCTTGAAGCAGTGCGGGAAAGAAGTTCCATATAACTGCTTATTTTTTGATCGGTATTGACATTTTCAGAAGAATTGGATATACTAATTGTAGAGACATTGTCTGTTGGCGACAAGCCTGAGTTCTCTTGAACTCCGCCCGCCCTTTCAGCAGTGTCTCTTTTTTTATCCAAAACAAATTGGCTTCCATCCGGCATCACCACCCAATGAACCTTATAATAATTTCGATCTTCTTGCCGTACCACCACCGCCATATTGGCTCGTTGACCATTTATCAAAATCGGTGCCGCAAAAGTTATGGTGTCATATTCTCGGCCTTTATGCTTTTGATGTTTCCCGGCTTCAATACCATTTTGTAGCACCTTTGGAATTGCTTCAAAAGCATAAAATTCTTCAATTGTTTTTAAATAACGAAGTCCTTTGCTGATTCTCTTTTTATCAATAACAATCTCTCCGAATTTCCTGCGTTTGATTTTGAACTTTAATTTCTCAAATTGCTGAACAACCCAACTTTTTACTTCTTGCTTATTTTGGAACTGCATATCATTTTCAATAGAAGCAATCGGCTCCATTGCATTGAGTTGTTCTGAGATTTCTGCAATTTGTTGCTTAACGGATAATTGTTGTTCCCGTTCGCCATCACTCTGATTTTCCTCTCCGCTCTCCATTTCAAAGAGTGCATCCAGCTCCGCTTGGCGATCAGCAACATATTGAGCCTGCTCGATGGGATCCATATCCGCAAATTCTTTCACAAAATCAGCACCGTCGTTCTGTTCGGCAACCTCCTCCGAAGT
>JAZRPL010000010.1:0-1065 GCA_045649245.1 Ructibacterium sp. | reverse complement strand
CTTTTCTTTTTCCGCAGTACGGGAGTCGAACTAGAGATGCAACACCCCGGTGGGGTGTTGCTGCCACCAGTTCGCAAACTGGTGGCTACTACTTCATATCGACTCCCGTACCCTGCTCCAAAAAGCCAAGCACCCCGGTGGGGGTGCTTGCTTTTCTTCTGTGCCGAAAGTATAATGCTGTTAGAGAAGTCTGCGTTTGACGAGGTAACAACTATGAAAACTAAAAACCTTGCAACGATATATGCCATTGTTGCAGCGGCACTATACGCAATCAATGTCCCATTCTCCAAAATACTGATGGGTCATGTTGCACCCACTATGATGGCAGCATTTTTGTATCTGGGCGCTGGCGTGGGAATGTTTGTTTATAGCCTTGTTTCCAAGGCAACAGGCAAGACAACACCCACCGAACCGCTGACCAAAAAGGAACTGCCCTATACAATCCCAATGGTGGTTCTGGATATTGTTGCCCCCATTCTCCTGATGCTTGGCATCAAGTCCTCCAATGCCGCAAATGTTTCTCTGATTAACAACTTTGAAATTGTCGCAACCTCTCTGATTGCGTTGTTCGTCTTCAAAGAGGTTATCTCCAAAAGACTGTGGATTGCCATTGCTTTGGTAACCGTTGCAAGTGTGATCCTCTCTTTTGAGGGAGCAGGGTCATTTGCGTTTAACATCGGTTCTTTGTTTGTCTTCGGTGCGTGTCTGTGTTGGGGCATTGAAAACAACTGCACCAGAATGATCAGCAATAAAAGTTCCATTGAAATCGTGGTTATTAAAGGCACTTTCTCTGGGCTTGGCAGTTTGATTGTTGCCTTGACGATCGGCGAAAGCATCCCTTCTATTCTTTGGGTGCTGTGTGTATTGCTGCTTGGCTTTGTCGCTTATGGCTTGAGCATCTATTTCTATGTCATGGCCCAGAAAGATTTGGGAGCAGCAAAGACAAGTGCCTACTATTCCATCGCTCCGTTTTTGGGTGTTGCTTTTGGTATGCTGTTTTTGGGCGAAAGACCCGCAATTCAGTTCTATGTTGCCTTGGTTGTTATGATTGTGAGCACTTATTTT
>JAZRPL010000009.1:0-1059 GCA_045649245.1 Ructibacterium sp. | reverse complement strand
GCTGTCTAAGTATCTCATTAGTCCTCCTATAGGTGGCGGGGTTGGGTTTTGGGATTTCCTGAAAAATGTAGTTCAAAAATCTCCTACCCCAGACCACAACGCTTTCCGAATTACCACATCAAAGGGAACTGCCGTTCCACTTCGTCTATGTCCTGTTTGATGATTTTGTACTGTTCGGGAAAGTGCATCTCTGCTGCGTGCAGATAGAACGCTGCGCGCTCCTCCGTCAGTCTGACTTTGCGGGATGTGCGCGCGTATATCTAATCCAGACTGATTCCGGTTTTCTCTGCAAACTCTTTATAACTGATGCCCGCGCCCTTTAATCCTTTAAGCATCCGCATTGCTTTACTCTGAATTTCCATTTTTCTTGCCTCCATTTTTGCTGTTCGTGCTGTATCTTTGTTTTGGATATACTTTTACCAGAGGAACGCAGAAAGAACAAAATTCTTTCTGAGAGTTCCTCCCAACCTTTTACCGTCGGAAAATACCTCTTTGAGATTTGGCGGGTTCTGGTTCCCGCTGCCGTCAATGACAATTCAATTCACTCAACCCTTATTGAATCAACTATTTTTCCACTCCCAACTTTTACCGGCATATCCCTGCCGGACGGATTTAGTTTCCGTTTTGACACATCAAAAGGGGAAATGGCTGCGCGCCATTTCGTTTTGTTTTTGCGACCACACTTTATAGCGGCGGCTGTGGCTCACCTTTATTAACCCTGATTTGGTGGCGGTTGTCCTGCGCTTCATTCCACATTATTCTGTTATGCTTCTGATGATAAGTAGAGATTCTTCTGTATTCCTCTATAAAATTCGGAAATTTCAGTTAAAAATTGGCACGGCGGCTGTGTAACCGCTGTGCCAGGAATGTATCTGAAATAGCATCTGCTATTGAAAAGTGTATTTCATATTTATTATCTACTTATAAGTATATTATTAGTGGGGTCGCTAAACTAATTTCAGACACATTCCTTCACGGTGGCGGGGCATTAGAAGTCCATGTAGTCCACAGCCCCGGTGGCGCAGTCAAATTCCGGTTGGTCATTCCAATCAGAATCAA
>JAZRPL010000008.1:0-5837 GCA_045649245.1 Ructibacterium sp. | reverse complement strand
CGTCGGTCATGCCGGTAATTTTTATTTCATGAATTTCATTTTTCTGCATCATCTCACTCCACTAATCTACAACTCTACCCGCCATTGCAACGCCTTGGATAAGGTAATTTCGTCTGCAAACTCCAACTCCCCGCCCACAGGGACACCATGGGCAATCCGGGTTACTTTGACGCCAAAGGGCTTAATAAGTTTAGAAATATACATGGCCGTGGTCTCCCCTTCCAGGTTTGGGTTAGTGGCCATAATGACTTCTTGCACCCCTCCACCTGCAATGCGTGCCATTAATTCTTGAATTCGAATATCATCCGGTCCTATATGATCCATAGGAGCAATGGCGCCATGGAGAACATGATATACTCCTTTGAATTCATTGGTCCTCTCCATCTGCAATACATCTTTTGGGCTTTCCATAACACAAATCACGCTATGATCCCGTGCGGGATTTGCACAAATACTGCAGAGTTCCCGATCCGAAAGATTCTGGCATTCTTTGCAATAGCAAAGAGAACTTTTTGCTTCTATGATGACACGGGCAAATTTTTCCGCCTTTTCTGTCGGCTGATTTAAAAGATAAAAGGCCAGTCGCTGGGCTGTTTTACTCCCGATTCCCGGTAGTTTCTCAAATTCTTCAATTAAATTTTGTAATGGTGCTGCAAAATATTCCATTTATATTCTCCTACTGATTAAAAAATTGCAAGTTTATTCTTCAGGCCCGAAAACCTTTGTTGCGTATTATCATTTTCTACAAACATCCGAATATACTCTTCCTGTCCAACTAAAACCACCAAAGATTTGGCCCGGGTAATGGCAGTATACAACAAATTTTTTGTCATGAGCAATCGATGGGTTTCAAAAACAGGCATGACTATCACATCAAATTCACTGCCTTGACTTTTATGCACTGTAATGGCATAGGCCAATTCCAACTCCTCCAGAAGCATAAAATCATAGCGCACAACACGATCATCAAACACCACGGTCAGTTTTTGACTTCGATGATCAATTTCAGTAATAAACCCGACATCTCCATTAAAGACGCCCATCCCTCTTTCTTTTCCGTCAATTCGCTCCCATTCCATCTGATAATTATTTTTAATCTGCATGACCTTATCACCCAAACGGAAGGTGCAATGACCGGAAATTTTTTCGGGTTTTTCAGGCTGTGGCGGATTAAGCGCATCTTGTAATACCACATTAAGATTGGTCACGCCGATGATAGATTTCCGAGTCGGGGTTAGGACCTGAATCTGGGAAAGATTGCTCAATCCGTATGCTTTAGGAAGTCGTCTGGCGCATAAATCCGCAATGGATTCCGGCAGAGTCATGGGGTCATCCCGTTGAACTAAGAAGAAATCATTATCCCAATCATTGAGCAGGGGCATTTCTCCATGGTTAATTCGATGGGCATTCATGACAATCATACTTTCTCGTGCCTGCCGAAAAATTTCGGTCAGGCGGATACAAGTCAGCACTTCGCTTTCAATGATATCCCGCAAGACATTTCCCGCTCCTACCGAGGGAAGTTGGTCACTATCTCCTACCATGACTAGCCGAGCGCCTCTGGGCATAGCATCAAGCAAACTGTCCATCAACAAAATATCCACCATGGACATCTCATCAACAATCAGCAAATCACAATCCAAGGTATTCTGTGCATTTCTGGAAAACTGTGTTCCCACCTCATTGACACCCGGTGTAATCTCCAGCAGCCGATGAATTGTTTTTGCCTCCATACCGCAAAGTTCGGTCATCCGCTTGGCCGCACGGCCGGTCGGGGCTGCCAGTGCAATCCTTTTATGAGACCGTTCCATCAACTCGATAATGGTTCTAATGATGGTAGTCTTTCCTGTCCCCGGGCCGCCTGTAATGACCATGGCCGAATTTTGGAAAACACATTGCACCGCCTCTAACTGCGCTTCTGCCAACTGCATATGAATGTCACGTTCTACCTCAGCAATCAAGTCGTTAATTTCTTGTATATCTGTATCAAAGACCAGTTGCGACATCCCAATTAGCCGCTCTGCCACTCGCTTTTCTGCATCATAATACAGGCGCAGATAAAGTGCATCAAATTCCCCTTCATTCACTAAAACAAGTTGGTCTTGAAGCAGCATTTCTGCAACGGTTTCTTCCGCTACGCCACGGTCTATTTCCAAAAACTGACAAGCCTGTGCCACCACCGTTCCACGGGGCAGAAAGGTATGGCCGTTTAGATAACCAATCTGCTTCATTAAACACTGAATCCCTGTGGAAACTCTGGCAAAAGAATTGCGGTCAACTCCAATTTCATTGGCTATACTGTCTGCGATTTGGAAGGTGATTCCATCCACACGCTCTGCTAAAATATACGGGTTTTCCTTAATTAAATTTATCGTTGACCCACCAAATTGCCGAAAAGCCTTAAAGGCAATCCCGGGAGAAATGCCGAATTTTTGAAAAAAAATCACGACCTCTCGTACTCCAATAAGTTCGATAAACTTTTTATAAATCGCATCTACCTTTTTTCTGGTTAGGCCGCTAATGGACAAAAGACGATCCGGCTCATGCTCAATCACATCCAAGGCCTCCGTCCCAAACATTTCCACGATCCGCCGTGCTGTAGTTTTGCCGATTCCGGGCAATAATCCGGATGCCAGATACTTTTCGATTTCCTCTTCGCCGGAGGGCATATTCCTCTCGTAGCACTCCACTTTAAACTGATCTCCATATTCCACATGGGTAACCCATTGCCCATGGACGGTAATGCGCTCCCCTTCTGTCAGGTTTGGCATACACCCTGTCAGCGTAATCAACTCTCCATTACAGGATATATCGCATACGGTATAGCCGTTTTCCCTATTTTCATAGATCACATGCTCTACTATACCTTCGATTTTCAGCATCGGCTACCCCTTCTATTCTTCAAATTTCTATATCTTCATTATAAAACAAATGCCGCTAAAACACAAGAGAAAACTACAGAATTAAAAAAGAAGTTGCTGTTCTCCTGACAACAACTTCTTTTGTGCACATCAACCGTTTTTTACTATATCGCAAACCTTTGAGAAAATCCCTTCTTTATCGATTGCCTTTCCGGTATAGATTTCATCTGCCAACATGGCTTGAAAAACCAGCATACCAAGGCCATTAAAGACAGAAAGCCCTCGATCCTCGGCTTGCTTTAGTAGCAAAGTTTTCTCTGGATGGTAGATCAAATCCGAAACCACGCTATCTTGGGATAAAGAATCCAGAAAGGAAAAATCAGAAAAATTCGCCGTAACCCCCTCCATACCAAGAGGTGTTGCGTTAATGAGAAGTTCTCCCCCGCAACAGACTTGACGCATCGTTTCACGATCCATATCCGCCGCAACAGCCTTTACACCGGTTTCCCTTATCACATCCTGACAAATTTCCTCTGCCGCAGAAGCCGTTCTGTTTAAAATCCAAATTTGATCCGCACCGGAAAAGCCAGCCTTTAGCGCTAGGGTTCGTGCTACGCCCCCTGCCCCCAAAAGAATGATCCGCTTTCCTGCAAAGGAGCGTCCGGCTTGTTTTAACGCCAGGGCATAACCATCCGCATCGGTGTTATAGCCGTAGAATTTCCCGTTAGAAACCCGCACCGTATTGACTGCACCAAAACGTCTCGCCTCTTCGTCTATATCTTCTAAATAAGGGAAAATATCGATTTTATGCGGCATGGTTAAGTTAAACCCCGACAGATTCTCTTCCAATGCAAAGCGCAAAAACCTCTCCAGTTCGCCTTTTTTTACCTGTATTTTTTGATATTCATGGGTCAGTTTTAATTGTTCCAGAATCGCTCCATGTACCACAGGAGACAGGCTGTGCTTGATAGGATCACCGATGACTGCCAGTTTCATGATCCATTCGCTCCTCTTCCAACAAATACTCTATTGCCAAGGTATACCCTCGAAAGCCCAAGCCGCAAATTTGGCCGATACAAGCCGGTGCTGTTACCGACCGATGCCGAAATTCTTCCCGCTGATGAATATTGCTAAGATGCACTTCCACCGCTGGCAGATTTACCGCTGCCAGCGCATCATAAATCGCATAACTGTAGTGGGTATATGCCCCCGGGTTGATAACAATTGCATCACAACTTCCCAATGCATGGTGGATAAAATCAATAATTTCTCCTTCGCCATTGCTCTGGAGCACAACAACTTCACAACCGTGTGCTACACCGTATTCCTCCAGATATTTTTCCAGTGCATTGTAATCCTTTTTGCCATACACCTCCGGCTCCCGCACTCCCAACACATTCAGATTGGGGCCATTAATAACCATGATTTTCATAGACTTCCACCTCTTTTATAATTTGATTGATAACATCCTTGATATTTCCTTGATTCTTAATATGAATCTCTGCCCAATCGCAATATTGGGAATAACGCTCCTGATATAGTCGATGCAGCCGTTCTTTTCCATCTTTCAGCAAAGGTCTTTCTTTGGTAATAATATCTTCCATAATTTCTTCCAGCGGTCGGTCCAAAAACACGACGATCCCTTTTCGGGCGATGGCTCGGTTTTCCGGTCTTGTTACAATACCGCCGCCGGTGGCCAGAACACCCCCAAATTCCGCCACGTTTTCAAAACACTTTGTTTCTATCTTTCGAAAGGCCATCTCCCCATCCGTTGCAAAAATCTCGCTGATTTTTTTACCGGCATTGGCTTCCACTTCCTCATCCAAATCCAAAAAAGGGCGTTGGAGAGCCTCTGCCAATTGTCTGCCAATAACTGATTTGCCACAGCCCGGCATGCCAATTAGAATAACCGTCTGTTGCATCTCCTCATTCCTCCATCTTTCCTGCGGGATAATTCCCAAGCAGTTTAAACTTTCGAGATTGCACAATGACCGACTCGGTTACCTCCCGCACTTTTGGATTTAACAAATTCCCTGTGTAATCCACAAAAAACATATACTCAAAGCGCTGACTGGGAATCGGTCTGGATTCCAATTTCAAAAGATTCAACCCGCCACAGGCAAAGCAGGACATTACACGATGCAACTGACCACTCTCATGGGGAAGGGTAAAGGCAATACTGATTTTGTTACATTCTTCGGTAATTTCCGGTCTCTTAGAAATCACAACAAATCTGGTCATATTTTTGGCACTGCTATTGATGTTCTCTGCCAAAACCTCTAATCCGTAAATGGTGGCATTTTGCACGCCGGCAATGGCCGCCATGGTGGGGTCATTGCTCTCTGCTACCCGCTTTGCACTCTCCGCTGTGCTTTGGCAAACCTCGGTAACTACCCCATCTAGAGAATTCAAATACTTTTGAGACTGCAAAAGGCCCTGTTCGTGGGATAGTACTCTTCGTATTTCCGAAACCTTGGTTCCTTTTTTTCCCAACAAACAATGATGAATCGGAAGGTAAACCTCCCCAACTATGTAATAACTATACTCCTCTAACAAATCCATAACTGCAGCGATGGCACCGGTAGAAGAGTTTTCCAAAGGCAAAACAGCATAGTCGGCTTCATTTTTCCGAATGGTTTCCATGACCCCAGTAAAGGATTCATTGCAAAACCGTCTGCTTTCTTTGCCAAAATGCTGTATGGTCGCCTCTTCACTATAAGATCCGGCCGCACCAAAATAGCAAATCCTTGGCGTTGCCACTTCTTTCCTTGAAGCATTGAGTATTTTTTCTACACTGTCCTCTGTTAAGAAATCCGAAAGTCTCTTTTCTTGTAATCCACGGCTAATTGCCATCATGGAACTAAAAAACTCGTAGACTTCCTCTTTGAATTTCGAAGTCTGCAAAGATTGCATTTTTGCTTCCAAGACTTCTTTTTCACGTTTGGCATCTAAAACCGGCATTCCTGCACTGCGCTT
>JAZRPL010000007.1:0-1432 GCA_045649245.1 Ructibacterium sp. | reverse complement strand
ATGAATGTCCCCTCCCTCCCGCATATCAAAGATAAAGAAACGGTCAAGGAAACATATACCGATGCAGAACTGGCAACCATCCTCAAAAGGCCGGGAAAGAACTGCTCCTTTTGTGAATACCGCAACTGGGTAATCGTTAATTTCCTTATGAACTGCGGCTGCCGCTCTGCGTCCTTACGCAACATTCAAAACTGGGATGTGGATTTGGACACCCGTCAAATCACTCTGCGGCACAACAAAAACGGCAAAATCCAAGCCGTCCCCCTCTGCTCTGTAATGGTGTCTATTCTCAAAGAATACACAGCCATCCGTAAGGGCAAGCCGGACGATTATCTCTTCTGCGACCAGTATGGTGGTATGCTCTCAATGAACGGCCTGCGGCTGGCGGTCGCCCGACACAACCAATCCCGTGGTGTGGCGAAAACAAGCACCCATCTGTATCGCCACACCTTTGCACGCAAATACTTGGTTGATTGTGGTGGCGATGCGTTCATGCTCCAAAAGTTGTTAGGCCATTCCACGCTGAAAATGACAAAGCATTACTGCGCCATTTACGATGCGGACATCGCCAAAAACTTTGACAACTTCTCCCCCTTGGCACAAATCAGCCATCCAAAAGAGAAGATAAGCAGAAGATAAATGAACATCTTTGAACATCTCGCAACAACTGCGAACAAAGAGGGATGATGTTAGTACATCATCCCTCATCTTTATACATATCCATAGATTTTTGTAAGAAGTCCCGCATTTTCTCCACTACCGGCTCCGGCGAAAGAATCTTCACCCGTCTGCCAAAAGTAGCAATCCACGCAAAGAAAGGCGGGCTGATTTCCACGGGAACTTGAATGATGAAATGCTCGCTATCGCAAGGGAACATTCCCACTTCCTTGCCGAATTGGTCTATTACTGCATCAGCCAGTTCATTGCGGAAGCGGATACGGACGGTATAGCGGTCGCCGCCATACATATCAAACACCTTTGCCTCTTGGCGGGTAAGGTCTTTTTCTTTGTATAATTGCTTTCCATCCCGTGCCATCACAAGCGGATTGCTGATACGCTCCATTCGATCTACACGATAATAGCGGAATTTATTGCCATCGTATGCGTATAAGTAGTAATTGCCGTTGTTCCATAACAGAGCATAGGGGCTGACAATCAACTGCTCCCCATCTTTGGAATACTTCTTCTTTCCCTCCATACCAGGAGTGTAGTGAAAATAGCGGAATCCAATTTTACTATCCATCTTAATTGCCTGATGGATGCGGTCAGCGTCTTTCATAACGCTTTCGTTCATACTGCGGACACGGTTCGCCACCATGTTTTCGTGTGTTAAGGTTTCCGCAATATCCTTACCTGCCAACTTTCTAACCTTGCCAGTAATTTCACGGGCTTTTTCTCTTGTTATGAACTTGGAGGATTGGACGCTATCCAC
>JAZRPL010000006.1:0-2132 GCA_045649245.1 Ructibacterium sp. | reverse complement strand
CCAATACAAATTCTATCTTCATAAGGACCTCCCCTTTATAGTTGTTCAATCATTCAACTTTTATGTGGTTGCAAAACAGCCAATGGGATTTTGGCTGTTTAGTCGTGGTGGATATGGTCAAAACCGATATCCAAAATGTATTTTACGTGATCATCTGCCAAAGAATAGTAGATCACCTGACCATCCCGGCGGGACTTTACCAATTTTGAAAGCCGCAGCGCCTTTAGCTGGTGGGAGATGGCAGATTTGGTCATACCCAGCAGTGCCGCCAGGTCGCAGACACACATCTCATTCAGTTCCAATGCATGGAGGATCTTCACCCGGGTGCCGTCGCCGAACATTTTAAAAAGGGTTGCCAAATCCAAATATTCCGCTTCTTCTCCCATCCGGCTGCGAGTATTCTCCACTACTTTTTCGTGGATCATATCACAATCGCAAATATGCTGTTTCTCCAAATTTCTCACCTCATTTTAATAATTGAGCAATCATTCAACTATCGTCAGTATACTGCACCCCTGCGTAATTTGTCAACCATGAAAAACGGGCGGCCACAGGCCGCTCCTACAGATTCTGATCAGCAATATCCGTTTGACAATTTGGAATTGGCCTAACTGAACTGCTCCTTGTTTTTGATCACAAATTTATAATTTAATTCATTCAGATTATCTTCATACGCGAAGAACGCATCATCACATTCCTCAAGAATCTCGTCAAGTTCATCGCTTTCCAGTTCATCCAACATCTCTTGACGCTCATTTCCGTCAACAGGAATATCACGACCGAAAGCATCGATTGCTTTCTGACAGATAGCGGCAGTCGTGTTTGCCCCAATTGAAGTAAACGCACCCACCAGTTCATTGGAGAAATCACCGCTGGAATTATAGAAAAACTGAGAAAAGCCTCCGTTGTTTACTTCCATTTCAAGAGTCTGTGTAATATAGAAAATTCGCTCCGCATCGCTTAAAACAGACATATCCTCGCCATACTGCGTTTTTTCATTAAGATGCTCTGTCATTGCAATAACAAAAGCGTTCGTATCTGTTAAGTTCCAAATGTGATCCATATTAGTATCTCCTTGTGTGTTATTTATAGTAGGATTGTCTGTTGTAACGGGTTTATCTGTTGCTTGCTTTTTGCCACAACCGACTAAGCACAATATCAAAACGAATACCAACACAAATATAATAATCGTCCTCACACAATCAAACTCCTCCGTTAAATTCAAGTTATCGAATTCCATACGCCAAGCAGATACCAGCGACCGGTCGAGGGGCCCAAAGGATGTTATTCGACCGACGCAGTTCGTAACGCATTGTCAGCGGCGACTCGCCGCCAAATTCAAGTTTATCTCTCAAATTAACGGAGAATCTACATCTACTTTCTCAGTCTTCGCTGACAACAGCGGAATAAGCAGTCTTGACGCTGACGCCGGGGAGGTTGCCGATCTTGCCGGACATGGAAGAGATGGCATCCTGGGGGGCATCCAGGGCAATGGAGATAATGTTGATCTTCTTCTCCCGGTAAGGAATACCCATTCTGCCAATGATATACTGCCCGTTTTCATGAAGAATGTGATTCAGCTTCTCCACACTCTCGGGATTTTCCACAATAATACTCATAACCGCCACTCTGGTTGCCATAGCCAATTCCTCCTAAAATACTTTTATTTTATAGTAACAAAGAAGATTTTGTTTGTCCAGCACATTATCTTTCTCTTTACCCGCAGGGTATTCCCATGGTATACTCACCCAAAAGGAGTGGATAGTATGATAAAACTGCTGATCACCGTGCCATGCAAACCGGAAGTAAAAGAATCCCTTCTCCGGGAATTCTCTTCTCAATATGAAATCATTTTCGCTCAGAATGACCCTGAGATCATCACCCGGGAACTGAAAACTGCGGAAGTGGGCATCGGCGAACCGGCACCTGCCTTGCTGCACACAGCAAAAAAACTCAAGTGGATGCAGATCACCTGGGCCGGTGCGGATCGCTTTACCGGAGATTTTCCGGAAAATGTGGTGCTGACCAATGCCTCCGGTGCCTTCGGACGCATCATTTCCGAGTATACCATGGGCATGATTTTGGCGCAATACAAGCGGCTTCCACAGTATTATGTTAACCAAAAGAAGAAG
>JAZRPL010000005.1:0-1992 GCA_045649245.1 Ructibacterium sp. | reverse complement strand
GATAGGAAAATCATGTATGTTTTCTGGGAAAATAACCATACTAAGGACATTAAGAAGAAATGATAAAGGTAGGAAGATCATGGTTGGATTAGGAAAGAAGAACAGAGGGGTCATCGGTGCACCCATACAAGGAGACGCTGTTGAACTTTCAGAAGTAAAAGACCCAACTTTTGGGCAGGAGATTCTAGGAAAAGGAGTGGCGATTATTCCAAGTGTTGGAAGGGTGGTTGCCCCTTGTGATGGGCATATCGAGATGGTCTTTGACACGAAGCATGCAATTTCTATGAAATCAGACAGTGGAATAGAGATTTTAATTCATGTGGGGATAGATACCGTGACGCTAAAAGGGGAACATTTTAAAGCCCATGTGGAAGCGGGTCAACAGGTGAAAAAAGGCGCCTTGTTGTTAGAGTTTGATGTAAACGGAATTAGGCAGGCAGGCCTTGAGATAATCTCGCCCATGATTATCTGCAACACACCTAACTATAAAAAAGTCATTGCTCATGCAGGGAAAAAGGTAAGTGAGTTAGATGAAGTTCTCACGCTGATGAAATAAATAGATTTGAAAATATGAGGAGGAAGATTTTTATGAAATATCTTCAAAAATTAGGAAAATCTTTAATGTTGCCGGTTGCATGTCTGCCGATTTGCGGATTGCTTATGGGCGTGGGCTATTTGCTATGTCCGGCTACCATGCAAGGAGGAGAAGTGACGGGTCTCGTCAATTTGATTGGGTTATTCTTTGTAAAGGCAGGTGGGGCTTTAATTGATAATCTGGCACTTCTTTTTGTAATAGGTGTAGGGGTAGGAATGTCCAAGGACAATGATGGTACCGGTGGAGTGGCAGCATTGGCGTCCTGGCTACTTATTACCACATTGCTTTCAGAAGGTACAGTCACCACAATCATGCCATCTGTTGCTGAAAACCAAAGCTCACTGATTGCATTCCAGAAAATCGCAAACCCATTTATCGGTATTTTGGCAGGGGTCATTGGTTCTTTCTGCTACAATCGATTCAGGGACACAAAGTTGACTCCTTGGTTGTCTTTCTTTAGCGGCAAGCGTTCCGTTGCAATTATTGCAGGAGTGGTTTCCATTGCTGTTTCAGCAGTCTTATTATTTGTATGGCCACTGGTGTTTGGCGGGCTGATTTCTATTGGAAATGCCATTGCGGGAATGGGGGCAGTTGGAGCAGGATTGTATGCATTCCTAAACCGATTATTAATTCCTACAGGATTGCATCATGCACTTAACAACGTGTTTTGGTTTGATACCATCGGTCTTGGTGATCTTAGCAATTTCTGGGCAGGAAAAACATCGGCAGATGTACCATGGGATTTGGGAATGTATATGTCAGGCTTCTTCCCGTGCATGATGTTTGGGGTTCCGGGTGCAGCATTGGCCATGATTCAGTGCGCAAAGGACAATAAGAAGAAGGTTGCCATTGGTCTTGTGGCATCTTCGGCAGTCTGTGCATTCGTGTGTGGTGTCACAGAGCCCTTTGAGTTCGGGTTTATGTTTTTGGCGCCGGTATTGTATGTAATCTATGCAGCACTATATGGAATTTTTACAGTGATTACCGTTTTAGTGGGCTTTCGGGCAGGCTTCAGTTTTTCAGCGGGTGCAACGGACCTGTTGTTCTCGGCATCCCTTCCAGCAGCGCGGAATACATGGTTGATTCTCCCACTGGGGTTGGCTGCATTTGTTGTATTCTATCTGGTGTTCCGTTTTGCCATTTTGAAGTTTGATTTGAAGACGCCGGGACGAGAAGATGACGAAGAAGAGGAACAGGTAGTCTTATCAAATAACAGTTTTACTGATGTGGCAAAGATTGTATTAGAAGGAGTGGGCGGCAAAGAAAACGTGGTGTCTGCCGACAACTGTATTACAAGACTGCGACTGGAAATCAAGGATTATACCTTGGTGGACGAAAAGAAAATCAAATCTGCAGGAGTGGCGGGAGTCATCCGTCCGGGAAAAAACAGTGTGCAG
>JAZRPL010000004.1:0-13792 GCA_045649245.1 Ructibacterium sp. | reverse complement strand
AATGCCGAGAGCTTGGCTATGGTGGATGGAAAGATTGTGGCTGCGCGGCAGAAAAATCAGTTGGTAACGGCATTTCATCCGGAACTCAACCAAGATTTAACGGTCCACCAATATTTTGTTAAAATGATAGAAAATCATTAGGATAAGAAAGAGGCTGTTGCAAACCTATGTTTGCAACAGCCTTTTTAGTGAAGATTCCAATATAAAAGGAGTAGAGCAGCGGCTTCCGGATCGGAGTATTTGCCGCTTAGGCGAGGAAGTAAAAGTTCCGGATCCGGCAATGCTTTTAAAATAGTATCCCGAAGTTGTGACGGCGATAAGGCGTTTGTGCGATATGCATGGAGAAGGGAGGACCATCTAGACGGCGGTGCTGTATCCAGATATAAAAGGGCATCCCGACAGATGGCTACGGCATCTTGAGAATCAAGAGAAAGAGCCAAAAATGCCAAGGTTGTTTGTGCGGTTCGTTTTTGTAAGTCGGTGCAACCATCTCCAAAGATGGCACCATTGCTTCGAATGGAGTGGTATAGTACCTTTCGGCACAGATCGGATAGATTCTCCTTTGTAACTTTGGGAAGAGAACGTGTCCCTTCTCCAAAGATGGTGGGACGGTGGGACAGTTCTCCAAGTCCGTCGCTCACGGAAGAGAGACATTGCAACGGAATTCCGGCCAAATGTGTGGATGGGGACTGGATCGTCAGCAGAGTTTCGGAATTGAGTAACTGAAACCGAGTTCCCGTTTTGGCCAGTTGTTCTTTAATGGCACGGATGGAAACCGGCGCAGTTTTTTGGAGCAGTCGGGAGAGTCCTTCTGTTTTGGCCATGGCATAGAGTTGTTCTGCCTCCGGCAGACGAGGAAAAACCGTGGTGTCGGAGGGAGTAGAAATTTCCTTTTCTTCTCCGGATTTCCATAGGGAAAAGGAGCAGGGCGGATGGCCGCTATAGGCTAGAACTATATCTCGGTAGCCGTCGGCAGCAAGGCTTGTCCCGGGAAGGAGGAGAAAATCATGAACCGTACTTCCTTCCGGAAGGATCTGTTCTGAATCTGTGTCATACAGTAGACGAGGTAGCAAGGCAGAAAGCCGATTTTCCAGGGAGTCTGTGGGATAAAAGTGGGTGCGGCTTCCCAAATGCAAGTGCTGCCAATCCCGAAAAAGAGGGGTTTGTTGGTTCTTTCCAATAGTGAAAAGATGCATGGGAAGTGCAGAAGGGAGGGGCTTGGAGAGTGTGGTGGATCCGCCGGATATGCATAGGATAAGGTCATGGGGAGAGGCAACAGAAGCGCAACGTTGCAACATCTCCTCCAGATGGCCGGAATTTCCGGAGAGAGTTTGTAGTTGCAAAAAAACTTCTTCGGTCAGCGTGTCACTTGCTAGGCGGAAAGTATCCCAGGAAGGGGATGCTTCTGGGTTGGTGGTTAGAAGTCGGATGGGCATCTTGGGCGGAATGGTGGAGAGAACACGGAAAAAAAGTTCTTTTACCGCATTTGTTTTCCGCTCCGATTGGATACCGCCAAGATCCAAAAGCAGTTGTACCCGCTGCTTTTTTTCGGTTTGGTAAAGGGTCGGATCTTTGGCATAAATGCGGTAAAGACCAAGACCCTGCCCCAGATCTTCCTGCAGAAGCCCCAATGTGTTGGAGCGGGGCATAGTAAAATCAAGAACCAAATCCCTGCCGGTTTCAGTCTGACAGGAAAGTGTCCGGGTATTCGGATCAAATTGGCAGAGAGAATATAAAGGTTCCAAACCGTCTAACGACAAATCCACGGTAGCCGGACAGCAGTTGGTCTGAAACGGCTGCGGGGAAGGAAGGGAAAAACCGAGAGGAAGGACCAAGCGACAATGGCCCCCACAAGGTAACAAGCGAAGAATGCATTCTACCAAAATGGTGCAGGATTCTCCGGGAGGGAGAGATTCCCACTCCAAAGAATACAGACAGGGTTCCAGTTGAACCAACCGAAACCCATAATCGCCGGAATCTGTATCTGCTAAAGGTTGTATTTTTGCACGAAGAAGGGTTTTATCCCTGGTTAGAATCTGAAATCCGGTAATGCCGGCATCTTCCGGAATGGGGAAGAGATAGCGGGGAGAATAGGAGCACGTATCCTCGTTGGCAAAAACATATTCCAAGGTAAGACGGGCATGGGTGGGGTGTAAATGCCCGGTGATGGTAAGTTCCTTTAATAAGTTCATAAACGGCTCCTTTCAAAGGGGAATAGTGTTTTTGCATATAGTATTTAATCTCATTTTTTCCTATTGTAATCCATTTCGAAAGAAGATGCAAGGTTTTCCGAGAAATTTAAAGGGCATCGGCGGTTTTATCACGAATGCCCTTTTGCAGTTTGGAAACGGCTTTTTTTTCGATGCGTGACACATAGGAGCGGGAAATGTGAAGGCGTTTGGCAATTTCCCGTTGCGGTAGTGAGTGGCCGTCAATCAAACCATAGCGCAAAAGGATCACTTTCTGTTCCCGGGGATCCAACTCGGTACGGATATTGCGATAAAGTTGCCGGATTTCCAGACTGGTATTGATTTTGTCAAAGATGTCAAGATCCTCGTTGTGGATGACATCCATCAGCATAATTTGGTTTCCTTCCTTGTCGGTGCCGATGGATTCATTTAAAGAAACATCGCCCTGTTCCTTTTTCTTAGCCCGTAGCATCATCAGGATTTCATTTTCCACACACCGAGCAGCGTAGGTGGCGAGTCGAGTCCCTTTGCTGGGGTCAAAACTGGAAATCCCTTTGATGAGGCCAATAGTGCCGATGGACAACAAATCTTCGTGGTCCCGGACGCTGCCGGTGTATTTTTTGGCAATATGGGCCACAAGACGAAGATTGTGTTCGATTAAAATATTTCTTGCTGTAAGATCGCCGTTTTGGCATTGTAGCAGATAGGCATGTTCCTCTTCTGCTGAGAGGGGTTTGGGAAAGGAATTTCCGTTTGCAATATAAGATAGGAGCAGAGTGATAGACTGGAAAGCCTGTAATAATAAATGCAGCATAACAATCACCTCTTTCAAGATAGTATATTGTTATGCTGCATTTTTCAAAATTTGCCAGTCCAAAAAATCCAGTCTTTCATTTATAACAGTTATGTTTTTGTAAGGGCTATTCCCGAATTTGTCCATTTCCTAAAATTTGATATTTGGTGCTGGTCAGTGCCAAAAGTCCCATGGGCCCTCTTGCATGCATTTTTTGGGTACTGATTCCAATCTCTGCACCAAAACCAAACTCAAAGCCGTCTGTGAAGCGGGTAGAGGCATTGACATACACGGCAGCCGCATCTACCTGGTCTAAAAACTGCTGAGATGCTGCATAGTCATTGGTAATAATGGCTTCGCTGTGTCCGCTGTTATAGGTGTTGATGTGGGCAATGGCCTCCTCTAAAGTGTCGACAATTTTTACCCCGATTTTCAAATCCAGATACTCGGTTTCCCAATCCGATTCTTCTGCCGGTGTGGCACCGGGATAGAGGGTGCAGACTCTGGAATCTCCTATAATCTCTACGCCGCGGGACTCTAGTTCAGGCAAAATCTGCGGCAAAAAGTGTGGTGCGGCTGCCTGATGTACCAGCAACTTTTCTGCAGCGTTACAGACGGAAGGACGTTGGGTTTTGGCGTTTAGGACAATATTTTTTGCCATCTCTAAATCCCCGGTAGCATCCAGATAAATGTGGCAGTTGCCGGTTCCTGTCTCAATGGCGGGGACGGTTGCGTTTTCTACTACGGCACGAATCAGACCGGCACCGCCACGGGGAATAATAACATCCAGATATTCATTCAGTTGCATCAATGCCGTAGCGCTTTCCCGGGAGGTGTTTTCTACCAAATTGATACTCCCTTCCGGAAGACCGGCACTATAGCCGGCATTTTGCATGACTTTGACAATGGCTTGATTGGAATGTACCGCCTCTTTTCCGCCACGCAAAAGGACGGCATTTCCTGCTTTGATACAGAGGGCAGCAGCGTCGGCGGTTACATTAGGCCGTGCTTCGTAAATGATGCCGATGACGCCCAGAGGAACACGAACCTGACTGATTTTCAATCCGTTGGGACGTTTGGCCTGAAAAACCGATTCGCCAACGGGGTCGGGCAGGGCGGCAATTTGATCTATGCCCTCTGCCATGGCAAAAATCCGTGCCTCGGTCAGGGTTAAACGATCTAACAGCCCTTGGGCCATGCCTGCTTGCTCAGCAGCACGGAGATCCCGTGCGTTTTCCTCCAAAAGATAGGTGGTTTGGCTACGCAAAGCAGCAGCCATAGCGCAAAGGGCGTGGTTTTTTACTTTGGTGGATAGAGTGGCCAGAATGTAAGAGGCAGACTTGGCCAGTTCTCCCTTTTGGGTTAATTCTTCCTGGATGGTATGCATTGCAATTTCCCCTTTTGCCATATATTTTAGATTGATTGTATCACAATTTCATGGTATAATCAACTTGAATTTATAAAAAAGGAGCAAAAGACCATGTTATTTGATACCCATGCCCATTTTGATGACCCCCAATTTGATTTGGATCGGGAAGCCGTCATAGAAAGTTTATCCGATTATGGGGTAGGTCTGGTTATGAACATCGGCGCCGATCTGGAAACTTCCAAAAAGTCTGTTGCGTTGGCGGAAAACTATGATTTTTTTTATGCCACCGTGGGGGTACATCCTGGCTATGTCCATCAACTTGACGAAAGGGGAATAGAGACACTATACACCCTTGCGACCGAACATACCAAGGTGCGTGCCATTGGTGAAATCGGTTTGGACTATCATTATGAAGGGTATGATCCGGAAAAACAAAAACTCTGGTTTCGGCGTCAGATTGCCCTGGCGAAGGAATTGGATTTGCCAGTGGTGGTACATGATCGGGACTCTAAGGGAGATGGACTTTCCATCCTTCGGGAAGAAGGGGTGTCAAGAGGTGTTATGCATTGTTTTTCCGGCAGTGCGGAAACCGCAAAAGAGTTGGTAAAAATGGGGTTTATGATTTCCTTTACAGGGGTATTGACTTTTAAAAATGCCCGGCGTGCGATAGAGGCTTGTTCGGCGGTGCCGCTGGAGAGGTTGATGATAGAAACAGATTGTCCCTATATGGCGCCGGAGCCCCATCGAGGCGAGAGAAATTTTAGCGGTTATGTAGGATATGTTGCGGAAAAGATGGCTGAAATTAAAGGCGTTTCCCGAGAAGAATTAGAAAAAATCACAACCGAGAATGCCTTGCGATTTTACGGGATTCAGGGATAGAGAAAAGGGGAAAATCAGGTCGTTTTTAGGGAAAATTTTTCTTGACACCAAAGAGGCGGTAATCTATAATAAAAGCAATAGAATCATTTGCGGTATCAATCCTATGAAAAGGCAAGGAGGAATCACAATGGACGAACAAAAAAAGAAGGCGTTGGAAAGCGTTTTTGGAAATATTGAAAAGCAGTATGGATCCGGTGCTGTTATGCGTCTTGGAGAAAAACCTGTTGTCAATGTAGAGGCAATTCCCACAGGTTCTTTGGCGTTGGATATGGCACTGGGAATTGGTGGCGTTCCAAGAGGCCGGATTGTGGAGATATACGGTCCGGAATCCTCCGGTAAAACCACGGTTGCACTACATATTGTGGCTGAGGCACAAAAGATGGGCGGTGAAGCCGCTTTTATCGATGCAGAGCATGCGTTAGATCCGGTCTATGCGGAAAAACTCGGTGTTCGGATTGATGATTTGATCGTTTCCCAGCCGGATACCGGAGAGCAAGCCTTAGAAATTACCGAGCAGTTGGTTCGTTCCGGTGCTATTGACGTAATTGTGGTAGATTCAGTGGCAGCCTTGGTTCCTAAGCAGGAGATTGAGGGGTTGATGGGAGATTCTCATATGGGTCTGCAGGCACGGCTGATGTCTCAGGCGCTTCGGAAACTGACCAGTGTTATCAGCAAGTCCAATACCACGGCAATCTTTATTAATCAGTTGCGGGAAAAAATTGGCGTGATGTTTGGCAATCCGGAAACTACTACCGGTGGTCGTGCGCTGAAGTTTTATTCTTCGGTTCGGATGGATGTACGCCGGATTGAAACCATTAAATCGGAAGGCGGAATGATAGGAAACCGCACCAAGGTTAAGGTGGTTAAAAACAAAGTAGCACCGCCTTTTAAAGAAGCGGAATTTGATATTGTATATGGCGAAGGAATTTCTCGCGAGGGGAACATTTTAGATGTTGCTGTCGAGATGGATATTGTCAAAAAAAGCGGTTCCTGGTTCTCTTACAATGATGAGCGGTTGGGCCAAGGCCGGGAGAGCGTCAAGACGATTTTAAAAGAGAATCCGGAACTTTGCGCCGAGATTGAGGCCAAGGTGCGCGGAGCCGTAGCCATGCCTGTTACCTCCGGCGTGGAAGAAGCAGAGGCAACACCGTTTATGCCGGTTGCAAAACCAACCAAAGGCAAAAAAGGTAACTAAAATCCGGATTTAGGTGGAGGCGGAAGAAATGGACGTGCTGGAGCGGGCACAAAATGCAGCAGCGGCTATGCTTGGCAGGAAATCCCTGACTTGCCGGGAGTTGTGTGACCGCCTTTGCCGGAAGGGTTTTGACAAGGCCATTGCGGAGCAGGTAGTGGAACAGTTTTTAGAGGTAGGGTATCTGGATGATCGACGCTATGCGGAAATGTATCTTGAAGATGCGGTTCATCTGGGTGCTAAGGGACTCTATCGAATCCGGCAGGAACTTCTGCAGAAGGGAATCTCTGCTAGTTTGATTCAAAGTGTCATAGAAGATACCGAACTAGATATAGAGGGTGCGTTGCAATCCTATGTGGAGCATCGACAACTATGGAAGAATGTCCATAGCCGTAAGGATTTGGAAAATTTAAAGGCCAGACTGATCCGAAGAGGATATTCCTTAGGGGAGGTCTGCCAATGTCTGTCTCAGTACACTTTCCGTTTTGATGAAGACGAAGATTAGGAGAAAAGCATTGAATAAAATTGCATTGACCTCGCTGGGTTGTTCGAAAAATCTTATTGATAGTGAACAAATGTTAGGGCTTTTTGAGCAGGCCGGCTATGAAATTGTAGAAAACGAAGAAGATGCCGAAATCATTATTGTAAATACTTGCACCTTTATCGAGTCGGCCAAAATGGAGTCTATCGAATGTATTTTGGAACTTGCCCGGTGTAAAGAAACAGGGCAGTGCCGTCGTTTGATTGTAACCGGCTGTATGGCACAAAGATATAAGGAACAAATTTTGCGGGAGTTTCCGGAGGTGGATGCGGTTGTCGGCACCAACGAATATGATCGCATTGTTCCCATCTTGGAAGGGCTTGAGAAGGAGCCGGAGGGAAACTTGTTTTGTAAGGAAGAACCCCTTTTGTGCGAAAATGTACCCCGATTGCGTACTACCCCGGATTATACTGCATATATTAAAATCGCAGAAGGCTGTGACAATCATTGTACTTATTGTGTGATTCCCTCCATTCGCGGCAGATACCGAAGCCGCCGTATGGAAGAGATTCTTGCAGAGGCGAAGCAACTTGCCAACGACGGAGTCAAAGAGTTGATTGTCATTGCACAGGATACCACCCGATATGGAGTTGATCTTTATCAGGAATATCGATTACCCGACCTTTTGCGCGCAATGTGTGAGATTCCGGGTGTGGAATGGGTGCGGGTTCATTATTGTTATCCGGAACTGTTTACCGATGCATTGATTCAAACCTTTGCCCAAGAGGAAAAACTTTGTAATTACTTTGATATTCCCATACAGCATTGCAATGATCGGATTCTAAAACGGATGGGACGACGCACTACCAAAGCACAAATTGTCGCTTTGATAGAGAAAATCCGCAAAGAGATTCCGGATGCTGTTTTGCGTACTTCCTTGATCGTGGGATTCCCCGGGGAAACCGAGGAGGAATTTGCCGAATTAAAAGAATTCGTAGAAGAAATGAAGTTTGAGCGGTTGGGTGTTTTTGCCTATTCTCGCGAGGAAGATACGCCGGCGTATCGACTGAAAAATCAGATTCCGGAAGAGGAAAAACTGTGCCGTCAGGAAAATCTCATGCTGGTACAAGCAGAAGTTTCTCAGGCTTGGAATGATGCCAGAATTGGAAAAACAGTCCGTGTTTTGGTGGAAGGACGGGATGAGATTATTCAGAGTTATTATGGAAGAACATACGGCGATTCTATTGAAATTGACGGAAAAGTCTTTTTCAAAGCGCCGGGGCGGCTTGCCGAGGGAACCTTTGTCTCGGTTGTCATTGAGCAGGCTTTAGAATATGACTTATTTGGTACTATAGCCCAAGAATAAGAAGAAGATACAGGGGGATTGTCATGAATACACCCAATAAATTGACCCTTTTGCGCGTCATCTTGATACCGATTTATATGATTTTATACTTAGATTGCGGAGAACTTGGTGTTTATGGGGCTATTGCAGTGTTTTTGCTGGCGACCCTAACCGATCAGCTAGACGGTCATTTGGCCAGAAAGAACAATCAAATTACCACCTTTGGGAAGTTGATGGATCCGTTGGCGGATAAGATGCTGATTATGTCAGCGTTGCTTTCTTTTATTGCCAAGGATGTTCCGTATGTAACTGCAGGCGTCGTGATGGTTATTCTGGCACGCGAGTTGATTGTTACAGGGATCCGCCTGATTGCCATGGGGGAAAACCAAGTCATTGCGGCCAGTATGTGGGGAAAGTCCAAAACGGTTTCCCAATTCATTCTGGTTCTGGCTGTCATGGTTTTTGAACCCATCAAATTGCATTTTGCAGACTTTGCTGTGATCTGCGATACAGGCATTCTTCTCCTAACGGTTGTGGCAGTATTATTGACCATTTACTCCGGTTTTGATTATATCTGGAAGAACCGAAAACTTATTAGTTTTCGATAAAGCGGAGGAAATTTGAAGATTCTGCCCCTTGGGTGGACGAAAAGGGATGATGAGGTTATGAAGATTATTATTGATGCTATGGGTGGAGATCATGCGCCCGGAGCCGTGATTGAAGGATGCGTTGAAGCGGTAAAATCTTTGGGCATACAACTTATATTAGTAGGGAAAGAAGAGGAAATTAAACGGGAACTGGACCGGTGCAATTACATAGGCAAGGAGATTGAAATTGTCCATGCCGATCAGGTTATTGACGGGGGAGAAGATCCGATACTGGCCATTAAGAAGAAGGACTCCTCTATGCGTGTGGCCTTGTCTTTGTTAAAAGAAGGAAAGGGAGATGCTGTGGTCAGTGCCGGAAATACCGGTGCCTTAATTGCAGGATCAACGATATTGCTAAAACGGATTCCGGGGGTGCGCCGGGCAGCATTGGCGCCTATCATGCCTGCTAGTAAGGGGTGCTTTATTTTAGTAGATGCAGGGGCAAATTCGGAATGCACCGCAGGATTTTTAAAGCAGTTTGCGATTATGGGTTCTATTTATATGGAATCAATTATGGGGATAGAAAGACCGCGGGTAAAGTTAGTCAATGTCGGCTTAGAAGAAAACAAGGGCCCTGAACTTGTGACCCAAGCCCATGCCCTTTTAAAAGAACTGCCGATTCGGTACGAAGGATTCATCGAGGGGAGAGATATTCCCCAAGGCGAAGCCGATGTAGTGGTCTGTGACGGATTTACCGGAAATGTGATTTTGAAGTTTATGGAAGGCATGGGGATTACCTTTGCTGATATGATGAAACAAATGTTTCTCAAAAATCTTTGTACTAAAATGGCGGCTTTCGCAGTAAAAGATGGAATAAGAAGCTTCAAAAAAACCATGGATTATACAGAGTATGGCGGTGCGCCGGTGCTGGGTGTGTCTAAACCGGTTATTAAGGCACATGGAAGTTCCAACGGGAAAGCGTTTTATCATGCAATCAGACAGGCAAAGAAATTGACAGAAAATCGTCTGGTAGATGTGATTGCAGAGAATATACAACAATATGGGATGGAAGCCCGGAAAGGTGAAGCAGATGAATAAATTGCATGCCAAGATTGTAGGACTGGGGAAATATCTTCCGGAAAAGGTTTTGAGCAACCAGGATTTGGAGAAGATGGTGGACACCAGTGACGAGTGGATTGTTAAAAGAGTTGGGATTAAAGAACGGCGGATTAGTGATGAAAAGACCTTTGCTTCTGATTTGGCAATCCGTGCAGCAGAAAATGCATTGAAAGATGCAGGAATGAAGGCAGAGGAATTGGACTTAATTATTGTATCCAGCGTGTCGCCGGAAATGTATACCCCTTCGGCTTCTTGTCTGGTGCAAAAGGGATTGGGCGCAGTCAATGCTGCAGCGTTTGATATCAATGCTGCTTGTTCGGGCTTTATCTTTGCCATGACAACGGCGGCACAATTTATAGAAAACGGAATTTATCGCAACGTTTTGGTTTTAGGAAGCGATACCTTGTCTAAAGTTACCGAGTATCAGGACCGAGCCACTTGCGTGTTATTTGGAGATGGTGCCGGTGCGGCAATCTTACAGGCCACAGAAGAAGAAACCGGTATTATCAGTTGTTTCCTTGGATCTGACGGTGCCAGCGGGGATTGTTTGACTCTTCCGGGGCTTCGGTTTGATGAGCAGGACCAAGAGCGCAGACCTTTTGGGAATCCGCATACCATTTGGATGGATGGCACAGCGGTCTTTAAGTTTGCGGTTAAGGTTATGGATCAATCCGCAAAAAAAGTAGTAGAAGATGCCGGAAAAACCATGGATGATGTGAAACTGGTTGTGCCCCATCAGGCCAACTGGCGGATTATTGACGGTGCCAGAAAGAGAATGGGACTTTCGGAGGAGAAGATTTTTTCCAATATTGAAAGATATGGAAATATGTCGGCGGCGTGTGTGCCTATTGCCTTGTGTGAGGCGGTGGAAGAAGGCCGTGCCCAAAAAGGTGATTTAGTTGTCCTGGTTAGTATGGGCGGCGGATTGACTTGGGGTGCAGTGTTGGTACAGTTATAAAACGAGGTGCATCGGAAAGGACAGAGAGATGGCGAAAAATCGAATTTGCGAGTTGTTAAATATTGAATATCCCTTGATTCAGGGCGGTATGGCATGGGTTGCAACAGCAGAACTGGCAGCGGCAGTGTCCAATGGCGGCGGTGTTGGCTTGATTGCAGCGGGAAATGCTCCGGCCGATTATGTGCGGGATCAAATCCATAAGGCGAGAACATTAACCAAGAAACCTTTTGGTGTGAATGTTATGTTGCTCTCTCCCTTTGCCGGAGAGGTTATGGAGATGCTGCTTGAAGAGAAAGTGGCAGTCATTACGACCGGGGCGGGAAACCCCGGCCAGTATATCCCTGCTCTTAAAGAGGTAGGGACTATTGTAATACCGGTAGTGCCCAGTGTGGCTTTGGCACAGAGAATGCAAAAAAGCGGGGCAGACGCAGTCGTGGCTGAGGGTTGTGAAGCCGGCGGCCATATTGGAGAACTGACTACCATGACCTTGATTCCCATGATTGCAGATGCGGTGGATATTCCGGTTATTGCGGCCGGTGGTATTGCAGACCGGCGTGGTGTGGCGGCGGCTTTTGCTTTGGGGGCTGAAGGGGTGCAGATAGGCACTCGCTTTGTCTGCTCTGAGGAATGTACGGTACACGAAAATTATAAAGCGGCCATCGTTGCTGCCAAGGATCGGGATGCGGTGGTAACCGGACGGTTTACCGGGCATCCGGTGCGGACCTTGAAGAATAAGTTAACGCGTTCTATGGAAAAGTTGGAAAAAGAGGGGGATATCGAGGGCTTTGAGAAGATCGGTGCCGGTGCCCTGCGAGCAGCCGTTGTAGACGGTGATGCACAGATGGGTAGTGTGATGGCAGGTCAAAGCGCCGGATTGATTCATGATATTAAACCATGTGGTCAGATTGTCCAAGATTTATTTGACGGAATCACGTTTTAACGGAGGAGAAAATCTATGAAAATTGCCTTTTTATTTGCAGGACAGGGTTCACAAGCCATCGGTATGGGCAAAGAACTTTGTGAAAATTTTCCGGTTGCTGAGGAAACCTTTCAAGAGGCGTCTGCGGCACTAGGGTTTGATATTAAAGATATGATTTTTGATGGAGATAGCGAAACCCTAATGATCACAGAAAATACCCAACCGGCTATTTTGACCATGTCGATTGCTGCATGGCGGGTAGTAAAAAGTCTTGGGATTCAACCGGACATGGTGGCGGGATTGAGCCTTGGAGAATACAGTGCCCATGTTGCAGCAGGCAGTATGGAATTTGCCGATGCGGTACGACTGGTAAAGAAACGGGGCAAGTATATGCAAGAAGAGGTGCCGGTAGGAGTTGGTGGTATGGCTGCCATCATTGCCTTAGATGCCGATACGGTCTATGAGGTTTGTAAACTGGCACAGGAAAAAGGTATTGTAGAGCCGGCAAACTTTAATTGTCCGGGACAGATTACGGTTGCCGGAGAAAAGGCGGCGGTGGAATACGCCTGCGAACTGGCGAAGGAAAAAGGCGCAAAAAGAGCCATGATGCTTCCGGTCAGCGCTCCATTTCACTGTAGCATGCTAAAGGGAGCAGGAGAGAAATTGGCGAAAGAATTAGAAAATGTTACAATTTCTGATTTACAGTTACCCCTTATTACCAATGTAACAGCCGATTATGTAAAAGGGAAAGAGGAGATTAAGGATTTGTTGATTCGGCAGGTCTCTTCCTCGGTGTTATTTGAAGCCAGCCTTCGTAGAATGCTGGAAGACGGCGTGGATACCTTTGTAGAAATCGGACCGGGTAAGGCTTTGAGCGGTTTTGTGAAAAAGATTAACAAGGAGGTTGCCGTCTATCATGTAGAGGATATGAAATCCTTAGAGGAATTGAAGGCGGCGCTGGGATAAAGGAGGAAATACAGCATGGAGTTTAAGAATAAGACGGTACTTGTTACCGGAAGCACACAAGGAATCGGCAGGGAGATTGCCTTAAAGTTTGGTGCCGAAGGAGCCAATGTTATTGTGAATGGAATTGATACTCCTTCCCAGAGAGAATTGGCAGAAAGTGCCTGCGCAGAGATTCGGGATTTGGGCGGCCAGGCAGAGTATATCTTGTGTGATGTCTCAAAAGCAGAGGAGGCAGAAAGCCTGATTCGCTTTGGCAAGGAAAAGTTTGGCGGCGTAGACGTAATTGTGAACAATGCCGGTATCACCCGGGATAATTTAATTATGCGGATGAGTGAAGCCGAATGGGACAGCGTCTTATCTGTAAATTTAAAAGGAGCCTTTTTGGTTATCAAGGCTGCGGCTAAAATGCTGATGAAGCAGCGGGACGGTGTTATTATTAATATGGCATCGGTTTCCGGCGTAATGGGTAATGCGGGGCAAGCCAATTATGCTGCTTCAAAGGCAGGATTGATTGGACTGACTAAATCCACTGCCAAGGAATTGGCGCATTGGAACATTCGGTGCAATGCGATTGCTCCGGGATTTATTCAAACTGCTATGACGGATCAATTAAAAGAAGAGGTGCGGGATGCATACCTGGCTTCGGTTCCGTTGAAGCGATTTGGGCAAGTAGAGGATATTGCGAATTTGGCAGTCTTTTTGGCCAGCCAAAAGGCAAAATATATCACAGGGCAAGTAATAAATGTTGACGGCGGACTTGTTATGTGATATAGTGTAGTAGAATTTTTGACAAAAATTCTGCAATTATTATGTAAAAAAGAATCCATTATATTACAAAGAAAATAAGGAGGATTTAAAAATGGATATTTTTGAAAAGGTAAAGGAAATTACAGTAGAGCAACTGGGCGCAGAGGAAGATGCTGTTACCATGGAGGCTTCCTTCATCAATGATCTGGAAGCAGATTCTTTGGATATTGTTGAATTGATGATGGCAC
>JAZRPL010000003.1:0-1104 GCA_045649245.1 Ructibacterium sp. | reverse complement strand
ATCATCCTCCGGCACAAGAATGGTGTTTTTGCCGAACTGGTCAATAACGGCATCGGCTAAACGGTTGGAGAACCGCACACGCACCTTTACTTGCTCACCGTGGAACATCTGGAAAACCTTGTATTCCTTTGCGGTGATGGCTTCGGCTTTGAACTCCTTCTCTCCGTCTCTTTCCTCTTGGAGGGGATTGGAGATGCGCTCCATGCGGTCAATGCGGAAGGTGCGGAACACGCCCTTTTCCGTGTAGGCATAGAGGTAATAGTTTCCGTTGTCCCAGAGCATTGCGTAAGGGCTTACGGTAATGAAATCGCCGTTTTTTGAATACTTTTTGGGGTTCGCCCGGTTTGGAGTATAGTGGAAATAGCGAAAGCGGATTTTACGGTTATTGGCGATAGCCGCATGGATGCGGTCAGCCTCCCGCACAACATCATCGTTTGCGCTCCGCACACGATCGGAGACCCAGGCGTGGCGGTCGGTGAGACTGGGGCGGGTGTAGACATCACCCAACTTTGCGATCTTCCGGCTGATGGTCTGGGCTTCGGTCTGGGTGATGAACTTGGAGGACTGGATGCTATCCACCATCAACCGTAGTTCGTAGGGCTTGAACTCCGGTTCTGTGATGTAGTAGCCCCACCGTTTGGCATCATACACCACGGGAACACCGAAATCATCATGGAGCCGCAGGATGTCGTTGTAGATGGTTTTGGTGGATGCTTCAATGCCGTTTGACAAGAGGAAGTCTTGGATCCGGTTGGCGTTCTGGGGATGCTCCTTTGTGGCATGGGCATAGAGAAAGTCCCGGATGTAGAGCAGTTTCACACCTTGCCCGGAGGAACGGCCGCCCCGTGTCGGCCCCTTTACTTTCTTCTTTTGGTTCAGTTCCCGAACCCGTTTGTCAATTTCTTCCCGGCTCAATCCCCACTTTTCATCGTCTGCCATCGGTATCCCTCCCGTGGTGGGTTTTGTGTTAGTATAGCATGCCAAAAGGCAAAAGAAAAGGAGCAGTTGCCGTAAAAGCAACTGCTCGACAAACTATATACATTTCAAACGGCTGCGCTGTAAAAGACAACTAAGGCAATGAAAATCGAAAAATATATAACAGAG
>JAZRPL010000002.1:0-6131 GCA_045649245.1 Ructibacterium sp. | reverse complement strand
TTGGGTGCAGGGGAGGGATTTGAACCCCCGACCTCCGGGTTATGAGCCCGACGAGCTACCAAGCTGCTCTACCCTGCGGCATTTTATTTTGGTGCCGGAGACCGGAATCGAACCGGTACGGGAGAAAATTCCCACGGGATTTTAAGTCCCGGGCGTCTGCCAGTTCCGCCACTCCGGCGCACAAAACACCTTTATCAAAGCCTATTCATCTTATCACATTTTTATGCCACTGTCAAGTCTTTTTACGCTTTTTTCATTTAAAATTTAAACTTTTCTCTTCCGTCTTTACCGATATCCCAACACAATGCGATCCAATCCGGCAAAATCTTGCAATAACTGTACCTCCCGATACCCATGCTCCTGCATCAAACCAAGTACTGCGGGCCCTTGATTATATCCGATTTCAAAAGCCAACAAACCACCGGCAGGCAAAGGTGCATCGGCAATGATTTTTCGATAAAAGCACAGACCGTCCGCACCGCCGGATAGGGCAGATAGCGGTTCAAAATCCCTGACCTCTTTTTGCAGTTTTGCAATTTCCCCTTCGGGAATATACGGGGGATTGGAAACAATAACCTGTGGCTGTGGCAGATCGGGCATCCCCTGCAAAATATCGTGCTCCACAAAGGAAATCCGATGCGCCAGCCCATACTGCTCGGCAGTACCATTGGCTGTTTCCAGTGCCTTCGCAGAGATATCCACTTCCACCACCTGCAATGCAGGGAAATGGTAGGCAAGGGTAATCCCGATACAACCGCTCCCGCAGCCAATATCCCAGAGGACCAACGGCTGGTCTTTAACCATCAGTCGATCCTGTACCGCCTCTACCAACAGTTCGGTTTCAGGACGAGGAATCAAAGTGGAAGGATTGACGGCAAAGGTTAACTCCATAAAAGGACAACGACCAATGATATATTGCACCGGCTCCCCCGCAAGACGCCGCTTAACCAGCGTCGCAATATGTGCTTGTTGCTTTGGCGTTACTTCCATATTCTCAATCAGCAATCGGGTCTTGTCAATCCCCAAAACTTCCATAAGAAGAAGACCCGCATCTGCCTCGGGACTTTCGATCCCATGATTTTGAAATATCCTTCGCAGTTCCTGTCGAAGCATCTGGAGTTTTGTTGCTGTTAAATCCATCACCATTTATCCTCTTCTTTATTTTCCGGAATCACGGCAATCAACGCCGCAATGGCTACTTCGATCATGGCATCATCCGGTTCTCTGGTTGTAATCCGTTGGAACCACATCCCCGGTGCACTGATAATCTGTGTAAACCGATTGTCGTGCCGACCTGCATATTTGATGACCTCATAAGAAATCCCCGCAACAACAGGCAAAAGTGCCAATCTTAGCAAAAGCCGATAAACAAAGAACATCTCGGGAATCAGGAAAAAAACCAGCATACTGACTACCATAACAATCAGCAAAAAACTTGTCCCGCATCTTGGGTGAAGGCGGGTATGCTTTTTCACATTTTCTATCGTCAACGCCTCGCCATGCTCGTAGCAATGAATCGACTTATGTTCTGCACCATGATACATAAAGACCCGCTTAATATCCTTCATCTGTGACACAAGTGCTAAATAGACAATAAAAATACTGATTCTTACCAACCCTTCTATCAAGGTGACAACGGCATGGTTCTCTACAAACCCTCCAACCGCCTCCCCGATAATACCGGGTAAAAGAATGAACAACCCAACACTAAGGAATAGGGACAAAATCACGGTAGTATACAACACGACATTCATGGCTTTTTCTGAACTCAGTTTTCCCTCCAGCCAGCGTTCAAACCTAGAAGGTTCCTGTTCCACCGGTGCGCCATCCTCGTCGATATCAAAAAACCGGGCCGAAAACATCAAAGCTTTGACCCCTACAATCATCGAATCAAAAAAGTTTACACATCCACGGACAATGGGCATCTTCACAAACTTTCCTGTGCGGACTTTGCCCAATTTTTGCCGATCTACCACAATCTCTCCATCCGGCTTACGCACAGCAGTTGCAATCTCTTTGGGCCCCCGCATCATAACCCCCTCCATCACGGCTTGTCCGCCAATAGAGGTGCGATGCAATCCCGCCTTACATGCTGTTTCTTTTTTCATCTGCCCTACACCGTCCTTTCTCCTTTAGTATATCATAATACCGCATTCATGACAACAAATAAAATCCCTAAAATCCCAAAATTATAGAAGGAAAACTTTTTCACATACTGCCATAGTTGATTAGGCTGCCTTTTTCCATATTCTTTCAACGTGATTAAACTTGCAAGAGAGGCAATCAAAGTTCCCGCACCGCCGATATTGACGGCAACCAAAAGTGCAGGGTAGTTGGCTGTGAACTTAGACAAAAGAATGGCGCTTGGAACATTGCTGATCACTTGACAGGATAAAATGCCGTAGAGCAACGTATTTTTTGCTACTAAAAAACTTAAAAATTCATTGACCAAAGGAATTCTTGCCATATTTCCTGCAAAGATAAAAAATGCTACAAAAGTGAAAAGCAACGGATAATCAACTTTTTTCAGAGCAGATTTATCAAGAATAAAAATAGATCCCGTAATGATCACAAGTCCTGCATAATAAGGCACAACTCTAAAAACAATCATAACGGCAAGGAAAAATAATATTCCATAAATGATGGCTCTCTTGATATTGAGTTTCTCATTCAGTTCTTTCTCAAGATGTAATTCCCGATTGGGGATGGCAAAACAAGATAACGTGATAAAAATAAAGGATATCACAAAAGGCAAAAACATAATTTTGATAAATTCACCGTTGGGAATATGATAATATGCATATAGATATAAGTTTTGAGGATTCCCAAAAGGGGTCAACATTCCCCCTAAATTGGCAGCAATGTTTTGCATGATAAAGGTAAATGCCATATATTTTTCATTGTTGGTAGATTTTAACGTATAGTAGCCCAGGGGCAAGAATGTAATCAATGCCATATCGTTTGCAAGAAGCATGGATCCAAGAAAGGTAATATAAATCAGTGCCAGGATCGCACTTCTTGTCTTCTTAAAATACACCACTATTTTTTCCGCAATAATTCTAAAAAATCGAATATTTTTTAAAGCACAAACACAGGCCAGAGTACAAAACAAACAGGCCAAGGTTTTAAAATCGAAATACTCCAGATACATTGCATCCGGCGGCACAATAAAACTTGTCATGATTGCCAACAGAAGCGCAATACACATTATCATCTTTTTCTTGATAAATTCCATACTTTTTCCTTCTCTTTTAAGATACTCCAAAATGATTCTCTCGGATAGGATACATGGCTGTCAGGCCCGCTTACTCTCCAAGGGGAACTTGACATCCGCCAACTAAAGCGTTAAATCCCTTCTAAAACAATCTTATCAATGGCGTCAAGTTCTTCCTGTGCGAACTCCGTGTTCCCAAGCATTTGTATATTTTCTAGTATCTGTTGAGGTTTTGATGCACCTATAAGAACACTGGTTACCCCATCACGGTTATAAACCCAAGCCAACGCCATTTGTGCAAGGCTTTGTCCACGTCCTTCTGCAATCTCGTTAAGTTTTTGGATTTTTCCAAGTCTTTCTTCCGAAATCGCAGTTTCATTGAGAAACCGCCCATCGGTTCGCACCCGGCTATCCGCCGGAATCCCCGTTAAATACCGCGTTGTAAGCAATCCCTGCGCCAAGGGACTAAAAACAATCATCCCTTTTCCTCCAGAGATTGCTGCATCCAATATTCCGTTCTTCTCTACACCTCTATCAAAAATAGAATATCTGTTTTGATTGATGACAAAGGGGCAATGTAGGTCATCGAGAATCTTCGCCGCCTCTTCCATGGTCTCGCCATCATAATTGGATAAGCCGACATACAAGGCCTTACCGCTCTTTACTATAGAATTTAGCGCCCACATTGTTTCATAAAGCGGCGTTTCAGGGTCCATTCTATGATGGTAGAATATATCCACATAGTCCACCTTCATGCGCTTAAGGCTCTGGTCAAGGCTTGCAATCAAATGTTTTTTACTGCCATAGTCTCCATAAGGACCCGACCACATATAATAACCCGCCTTTGTACTGATTACTATTTCATCGCGGTAATTTTTGAATTGACGGTTTAATATTTTACCAAAATTTGATTCTGCACTGCCGGCTTCGGGGCCATAATTATTGGCAAGATCAAAATGTGTAATTCCATGGTCAAAAGCCACTTTGCACATACTGCACATAGTTTCGTAGTGACCCGTATCCCCAAAGTTATGCCAAAGCCCAAGGGAAACCGCCGGAAGTTTCAGGCCGCTTTCCCCACATCTATGATATTCCATAACATCATACCGTTTTTCGTTTGCTTGATACTTCATGCTCCCACCCTTTTCGTTTATTTATATTTTATACGCATTTGATCTCGTTAATCTCTTTTTGCAGATTCTCCAAAAATCTGCCTGCATGAGACCCATCCATTTGTGTATGGTGGAACTGAAAAGAAATTGGAAGGTCATACCCAAATAACTTTTTGCGGTATTTCCCCCATATTATAAATGGATTATTAAAAATACCACTATTCATTCCAACTACACCGTCAATCTCCGTATCAACCATAGCCGATGTACCAATTACCATGCTATCCGTTGACAAATCTCTGTCCTGACAATTTTCTGCCACCCAAGTGGTATATTTCAAATAATCAGCATTAAATTGATCAAAATCTTCCGTATAAAGTATATCACAGGAATTTACTTCGCTGTCTTTATTCTTAACAATCGTGTTAACTGCCATAGTATCATATTGCATTAACTTTCCCCCAACAGGAAGTATATAGAATTCCTTTATCGAAGATGCCGCCTTCCCTATACAATAGTCAAGAAGCATATTAAACTTTAGTTTTCTCTTTTTAGATATCTTAACAAGATTTGTTACATCTACTGTTTTGAAAAAGGTAACCATAGGGTTTGGCGCTTTCATCCAGAGTTCATATGCCTTTGCCCTTGAGGTATCTTTAGAATCGATTTCTCTCACCATCATTCACTCCATGAAATACAACTGTCCATTTTTCAGCATTATTTTGTATTAGTCATCGAAAACACTAGCGCATTGTGTCCTCGCTTTAGGTTTTCATAGGTCGAGGTTGTAACTCTTATAAACGCAAAAACAAAAAGCAAAACTAAAATAATAACTACCACCTTTTTCATACCAGCATTCCTTTCGACAACATTCGACTTCCTGTATATAAAGACTGTATAATTTAGATGCCGAGCATCAAAGGCTCCCTTGTGCAAAGGGAGCTGTCAGCATAGCTGACTGAGGGATTGTTATTTCCTTTAATTTACAACCCCTCCGAGTTTACTTCGCAAACCCACCTCCCCTTGCACAGGGGAGGCTTTTAATTTTCGCCAATATTCGATAGTCTTTATATAAAAACCGCATAATTGGATGCCAATCTTTTTTATAAATAATCTTCCAAATTTTCACTATACGAAAAACAACGCATAAAAGAATTTACTAATTCTTTATCTTGGCTTAAAAATAAAATCAACAAACCATCCCATGGCACAATTTCTATTTTTGATAAAGGGTTTTGAAGCGTTAGTGGTTTGTTCCAAAAACCTGTATACCCGTTTGCATATGGCAAATCATATTTTAAAATATCCGACAATCCAATACTTTTATCAAAACCTGACAATACTGCCCATATCCACGGAATATCTTCTTTATTGACAATTTCAGTTAACTCTTCGCCAGAAATAAAACAATATTCTCTATTTAATAATTCTTCATCTATCCTATGATTTCCAGTACAATACTCACAATCCGTAATTAACCAGTTATATTCTTTTTGCTTGTTATCAATCGCACCAAATACTTTTTTCAGACATATATAATGATTCATGTCCTTTTCGTTAATTGCTCCATAAATCACTCAATTACTTCCTTTCGACTTTTTTCGACAATCTTGCTAGGCCCCTGTCAAGTCAGGAGCAAAAACTTATAACCGAAGCAGCATAGTAATTTATAATATCAGTTATGCTCCAAATATTTTTTTAACTCTTCTTGTAGTTTTTGTTTAAACTTATAGTTTTCATAACAGGGTTCGCACATACTCGTCCAGCTAATACTTTTAACATCAGTGCTATTTGTAAATTTCTTA
>JAZRPL010000001.1:0-1684 GCA_045649245.1 Ructibacterium sp. | reverse complement strand
AATACATTATAATAGCGCAGGAAGGGAACTTCCTTCTTTTCACCGGTTTCTTCGTCTTCCTGTTCAATCCACTTCCAGAAGACAACCATGCTGGACTTTTCACCCTTGCGGACGCGCCCGCCCGCTTCCTGGCACTGTTTGAAGGTCAGATACTCACCGGGGCGACCCAAGAGCATTTGGTTCAGCAGGGAGTAAGCCTTGCCGGTTGCGTGGCTGATGGCTTTGCCGTTGGCGACCCAGGGCTTCTGCCAGGGGATGATGCCGTTTTCCATCTGGTCAATGATGCGGGCGGTGATTTCAGCGTAAATATCCATATTGTGCTCCTTTTCTCTTGCGGGGGAGCACTCCAATGTGGTAGAATGAAGTGCTCCCCGGTTTCTTGACGGTTACAGGGTGGGCATTCGCCGGAGTGTTGTGGTAGATACTCCGGTTTTTACTTTGCCAGGGCGACATTGAAACGGCGGGTGGTAGTAGTCTTGCCGTATTCCTGCCACACTTCGGGGAGGTCTTTGCGCAGGGCAGTGGTATCAATGCGGGTGCTGGTGACGGGCTTCCAGGAGACCTTGTACTGTCCGGCGGTCAGGGTGTCTGTGTCGGCTTCGGTCATATGGGCTTTGATTTCCTCTTGGATGGCTTGGATTTCAGCGTTCAGGTCTTCCGCCATCTTGCGGAGTTCGGTCAGTTCGTTCAGCTTGCTGATGATTTCGTTGGTTGCCATTTGGGTGTCCTCCTTTTGTTTTGTGGGCCTCAGCCCTGATTACATTAACTATTATACTACGAAATCCGTAGTCTGTCAATACCATTTTCGTAGAATCACTACGAAAATTTGAATTAATTTTATGTTATCGTATTGAAAGAATACGAAATCTATGATACAATGACTGGCAAAGGAGGTCGAATTATGATTAAGTTTCGCGTAAAGGTTATGCTTGCCCTGAATGAGATGACCCAGAAGGAGCTGGCAGAACGCACTGGCATCCGTCCCCCCACGGTATCTGCTATCTGTACCGGGGCTGTGAAGCATCTGCCCGTGGAGGCTCTGAACAAAATCTGTGATGTTCTGAACTGCCAGCCCGGTGACCTGATGGAGTTCATCCCGGATAACAAAGAATAAGCATAAACACAAAAAAGCGGGGACAGCCGTGCCCGCGCACACACCGTCCCCCTAGGCACTACCCGGGTGGGTTTCGGGCAAAAAAATATCCGCACCCGCACCCCCGCCCCTGCCTGGTCTTTACTCCGACCAAGAGTGGTTTTGATTTGCCGTCATCGTAAGAATCTGCCAATATCTTTGAATAGGCTGTCAATTTTGCTCTTGGCTTTGCGGAATGCCCCTTCGTCAATGCCAACCTGCACTTTGCCCGTTTTGAGTTCTTGCTGAACCATCACGGTCAAGTCTTTGCGTAAGTCCTCCATTGCTGAAGCCACGACCTAATCTGCATAATTACAGAAATCGTCGATGTGCTTGCTGTGATAAGGGTTGCCGTTGTTTAATCCATTTTGTAGGTTAAGTTGATGCCGTAGCATCTGCGCTTTGGTTTGGTATTGATTGTATGCCATTGTGGTATTCTCCTTTCAAAAGTTGCTTTAACAAATATCGTATGACCTGAGAAGTGGTTGTTGCGTTGTCCTGCGCGAACCGCGCCAACGCTTCTTTGTCCTGTTGGGGGACACGAAAACCAAT